>CAXGOD010000242.1:0-4485 GCA_964011245.1 uncultured Bacteriovoracaceae bacterium
TCTTCTGGTGGTTTAGGTGGATGCCCTTATGCTAAGGGGGCAACTGGAAATGTGGCCACTGAAGACCTTTTATATTTAGTTAAATCATTTAATATCTTAACAGGTATAGATATGGATAAGCTCTCAGAAGCTTCAAAATATATCTTAGAAAATGTAAACAAAGAGACCCCTTCAAAATATTTAAAAGCATACCTTAATACAGGAAGATAATATGTACGATCAATCATTTGAGTTTATTGAAGTTGAAAAAGAAAATCATACTTTATGGCTTTATTTTAACAGGCCTGATGCAAGTAATGCATTTACTGTAGGAATGATTGATGAACTTATTAATATGCTTATCTTTGCTGATGGTGATAGTGATGTTCGTTGTATCGTTTTAAGTGGACGTGGAAAGCATTTCTGTGCAGGAGGCGATGTAAAAAATATGCTGGCCAAAAAAGAAATGTTCGCTGGAGAAGCAAACGAGTTAAGAGAAAGATATAAAAAAGGAATTCAAAAAATACCAATGGCGTTTTCTCAAATTTCGACTCCAGTTGTGGCCATGATTAACGGTGCAGCTATTGGAGCTGGTTTAGATATCTCATGTATGTGTGATATTAGAATAGCTTCTGAGCATGCAAAATTTGGAGAAACCTTCACTAAATTAGGATTAATTCCGGGTGATGGGGGAACATACTTTTTACAAAGGATAGTTGGTTTTGCAAAGGCCATGGAGATGACTCTAACTGCAGATGTATATTCAGCTCAAGATGGTAAAGAAATGGGACTATTCAATGAAGTTGTTGCTGCGGATAACTTAAAGATTACTGTGGATAAGTATGTGGAAAAAATTAAATCAAATGCCCCTATAGCAATTCAAATGGCAAAGAGAGCAATTACTCATGCTTATCGTTCCGACCTACAGGGCAATTTGGACCTTTTAGCTGCTTATCAAGGTATCACTCAGAGAACGTCGGACCACTTTGATGCTTTAACTGGAATCTTCGATCAGAAAACTGTAGACTTCAAACATCAATAAAAATCATTTTACTCTTGAATCTTTTTTTATAAATTTTTTGACAGACTTTTACTAGTCCCGGAGAATATTTATATACAATAAACTTTTACAGGGAAACTAAGTGAGCAAAATTTTTATTTTTATTTTCGCTTTAACTTCTTTTTCATGTTCAACAACAAATATACAATCTAAAAATAATTTCCCTTTAAAATTTAAAAGCATGGATGGACATACGAAAGATATAAGTACGTCTGTAACGAAAGAGTTTTTTCTTTGGGGACTAATTCCTAGCAGTCATGATCTTTATTTAGATGAGGCGATAGCCAATAGGGGATACGGTAGTATTGCGAATTTAGTTGTAACGCAAAAAAATACAACTTCTGATATTGTTTGGAGCATATTATCCTTTGGAGTGTATATGCCGCAGACTTATCAGATTAAAGGAAAATCATTAATTAAGTAGTTTATCCAAGGATGGGTATGAACTGTTTACAGTTTAAAGGCCAAGGAAGGCCTTTTTTATTTTTTACTTAGTCATCAAGAGAGCTTAGTAAATCGTTAAAGAAGTTACTTTTATGTTCTTTTTCTTCTTCTTCACTCATGTGGGCAAAGCCAGTGCGATCTACTTCTTTTAAATAGGGAAGTTCTAGTTCCACAACAAAACGAGAAGGATGGCGTACTAGATTTTTACCATAAATCTTTCTCTCTTTAGCGTATGTCATAACTAAGCGTTTTCTAGCTCTGGTAATGCCTACATAGCAAAGACGCCGTTCTTCATCTATATCGCCGTTTTCTTTAATCACATTCTTATGGGGAAGGAGTTCTTCTTCTACACCTACGAAAAATATATTATCAAACTCAAGGCCTTTAGAAGAGTGAAGTGTCATAAGTTGTACTTCATTTTTCATTATACCTTCTTCATTTGTTTTGCTGTCTTGGTTATCAGCAAGAAGCAATCTTTCTAAATAGTTTTTTAAAGAAGCTTCTTCTCCGAAGCGATCAACGAATCGGTCAGTTGAGTTTAGAAAATTTCTAACATCATCTCTCTTTCTTGCAGCTACTTTTGGACTATCGTAACTTTTATCTACAAAGTCCATATAGTTAATATCTTGAATCAAAGCAGCGAGAGCTTGAGTTAATGTCATGGTTTCAAAGTAATTTTGATGAATACGAATAATTTGGATAAAGTCATGAAGCTTCTCACCCATTTTCGTTTCTTCGTGACTTCCATCTTCAATCATTTCAAATAGTGAGATACCACGCTCTTGGGATGCTGCTAATAGTTTTTTTAATGTTACAGTCCCTAGACCACGGTTAGGAACATTTAGAATTCTCCTTAGTGATATTTCATCTTTATGATTATGAATTACTGATAGGTATGCGATAAGATCTTTAATCTCTTTTTTCTCATAGAACTTTTGACCACCAATTATATCGTAGGGAATATTGGCCATACGTAATTGATCCTCAAATGCCGGCACTTGGGTATTACTTCTGTAAAGGATAGCTATCTCTCCTAGAAATGTTCCAAGCTTTTGCATTCGAAGTATTTCATCAATTACAATCTGAGCTTCATGATCAGTATCTCCACAACACCAAAGGGCAGGGACAGCCCCCTCTTCACCTGTTGGGCGCATGGTTTTATCTTTTCTCTTTTTATTTTCTTTAATAACGACATTTGCTAGGCTTAATATCTTCGCTGTTGAGCGGTAGTTCTTTTCTAGTTTGATTACAGTTGTATTCTCATACAGTCTTTCAAAGTTTAGGATATTAGTAATATCGGCTCCTCGAAATGCATAAATCGATTGATCATCATCTCCAACCACACATATATTATTATGAGTTGAAGTTAGTCCTTGTACAAAATCAAATTGAAGCCCATTAGTATCTTGATACTCATCGATCATTATGTACCGAAAACGTTCAGAGTATTTTTTAGCGATTTCAGGATGATTGTTAAAGAGTTTTACTGTTAGGAAAAGAATATCATCGAAGTCCACAGCATTATAAAAATGAAGTTTGTCCTGGTAGTAGTGATAGACATATTCTGTTGCCTCATCATAAGGGTTTTCTGGATCATAGAATTCAGTATCAGAATACTCTTGAGCAGAGATGGCATTATTTTTTAAAAAACTAATCTTTGATTGAATGGTTTTTTTATCGAATGTCGCTTTATCCATTTTAAAGGTTTTTAGACCCTCTCGAATTATAGACATCTGGTCGGCTTGATCATAAATGGTAAAGTCTCTATTGTATCCAATATGATGAATGTCTTCTCTTAGGATTTTTAGACCTAGTGAATGAAAGGTCGAAAGGGTAACGCCTCGTTTTTTTCTTGAGCCTAAAAGTTTGCTTACTCTTTCATGCATCTCACTAGCGGCCTTGTTTGTGAAACTTACCGCCAAAATCTCTTTAGGGTTAATCTTAAGGTTATCGATCATATGGCCTATTCTATAGGTCACGGTTCTAGTCTTTCCAGATCCTGCTCCGGCCAGAATTAATACAGGACCTTCAATAGTCTCCGCTGCTAGTCGCTGTTCTGGATTAAGTCCGGTTAGATCTATCAAAATTTCTCTCTTAAAGTGTGGATTGTGCTTAAATTTGTATCCGTGAGTATAGATTAAAGGTGCCTGATATGCTATTTTTTCTTTGACTTAAAAATTAGTTATTGCGGAGCGTTTTATGAAGCATTTAGTCACATCGGCCTTACCTTATGCCAACGGGCATTTACATTTTGGGCATTTAGCCGGTGTTTATATTCCAGCAGACATTTATACTCGTCACAGAAAGCTTCAAGGAGCTCGTGCAATCCATATAAGTGGATCTGATGAGCATGGTGTAGCTATTATGCAAAACGCTCAAAAAGCTAAAAAATCCTACAAAGAATATGTAGATGGTTGGCATGCAGACCATAAAGCTCTTTTTGATAAATACGGCGTTCAATTTGATTACTTTGGGCAAACCTCTGCAGACTATCATCAAGCTGAGGTTCTAGAGTGGTTTAAGGTTCTTCATGAAAAAGGTTTTATTGATAAAAAGGCTGAAGATCAACTGCAATGCCAAGATTGTCATAACTACCTTCCTGATAGATTTGTTGAAGGGACTTGTTATGTTTGTGGTTATGAAGAGGCCCGTGGCGATGAATGTCCTAAATGTGGTGAATGGATTGATGCTGTAAAACTTAAAGATCCTGTTTGTAAATTTTGCGAATCAAAAAATATTGAAGTTAAGAGTGTAGATCAATGGTATCTAATGCTTTCAAAATATCACAAAGAGTTTAGAGCTTGGCTTGAAACTCATAAAGGTGATTGGAGAAAAACGGTATACTCTTTTGTAGACTCTCTTTCAAAAGAAGAGATGGTTAATCGTGCGATTACTCGTGATCTTGATTGGGGAATTGATGTTCCTCTTGAAGAGGCAAAAGGCAAAAAACTTTATGTATGGTTTGATGCTCCCATTGGTTATGTCAGTAATACTAAAGAGTA
>CAXGOD010000243.1:0-4481 GCA_964011245.1 uncultured Bacteriovoracaceae bacterium
TCCCATCGAAGACCTTGGGGACTTTGATGGTGGGATGAGTTCTTCGGAATTTGCTTATAAGTTTGATAGAGCAGTTCAAATTGCAAAAGTTGATGTGAACCGTGCTGTTACCCATAATAAAGGTATCTTTAATGGGATTGATTCTGTTGTGTTGGCAACAGGAAATGACTTCAGAGCAATAGAGGCTTGTGGTCATGCTTATGCAGCAAAAGATGGACAGTATCGTGGGTTATCAAGCTGTATGATAACTGATGATACTTTTAAGTTTGAACTTGAAATACCTTTATCTCTTGGAACAGTGGGGGGATTAACATCACTTCATCCAATGGCTAAAACAACTTTGAGTCTTTTAGGTAATCCTGATGCACAAGAGTTAATGAAAATCGTGGCTTGTGTTGGACTTGCCCAGAATTTTGGTGCTCTAAGATCCTTGGTGACTACAGGAATTCAAAAAGGGCATATGAAAATGCATCTTTTAAATATTTTAAATCAATTAAGTGCGAATAAGCAGCAGATAGAAATGGCGAAAAACCATTTTGATAATAAGACGGTTTCTTTTAGTGCAGTGAGAGAGTTCTTAGAAGAAAACCGAGTACATTAATAGTTTACAACACAATATTCGGAGAGTGAATGAGAGAGCAATATTATTATGGACATGGAAAACTTCTTCTTACGGGAGAGTACTTAATTTTAGATGGTGCTAAAGCAATAGCCCTTCCTACAAATTTAGGCCAAAAAATGTCTGTTAAATATAAAAGATCAAATAATCCTAAGCTTCATTGGAAAAGTTTTGACGCTGACGGTGAGTGTTGGTTTGAAGCCACTTATGAGTTTTGGAAGTTTAATTGTCTAGATAATGATTCAGCTGATGCTCGTGCTTTACAGCAGATCTTAACTCAGGCCAGAAAACAAAATGTTCATTTTTTAAGAGATGAAGTTGATATATATGTTGAAACACATGTGGAATTTCCTATGAAATGGGGACTAGGAAGTAGTTCAACATTAATTTATAATATTGCACAATGGGCCTATATAAGTCCATTTGAACTGCTACAACAAACCTTTGGTGGTTCAGGTTATGATATTGCTTGTGCTCAATCTTTAGGTCCAATTACTTATCAACTTAAATCTACAGGTCCAAGATATGAGCAAGTAAATTTCTCCCCAGTTTTTAAAGACAATATTTACTTTGTTTATTTAAATAAAAAGCAAAATACGCAAACGAGTATCAGAAGATACAAAGAATTACATATTCCAGAAAAAGAAAAATTAACAGATAAAATAAATACAATTACTGAGAAGATACTTAAGTGTATCGACCTCAAAGAGTTTGAAGATTTAGTTTTTGAACATGAAAACTTACTTTCTATGGCCTTAGATCTACCACGAGCAAAAGAATTATACTTCCATGATTATTGGGGAGCTATTAAGTCACTTGGAGCATGGGGTGGTGACTTTGTTATGGCAACATCTAATATGGATGAAGATATGACTAAGGACTATTTTAAAAGAAGAGGTTTTGACGTTGTTTTAAAGTATGATGATATTATTTGTCAGGCTGATGGAAACTTAAATTCCGTATTTATGAATACAGCGAAAGACGATGCAACAGAACTTAGAAACTAATTACGCAAAAATAGCCTACACAGCACCATCAAATATTGCCTTTATTAAATACTGGGGCAAACGTGAACGTCAAATTCCAATGAATCCATCATTGAGTATGACATTAAATAATTGTTTTACTGAAACCTCAGTAGAGTTTCGTAAAGAAACGGCAATACGAATAGTTAAGACCTTTGAATTTGGAGGTAAGAGTAATTCAAAATTCTTGGATCGCTTCGAAAAATATTTAAACTCTATTACAGATATCCTTCCTTGGCTTAAAGATTACTCCTTAAGTATAAAATCAAAAAATAGTTTTCCTCATTCAACCGGAATTGCCTCTTCGGCATCTGCTTTTGCTGCTATTGCAGCCTGTCTTGAAGAGTTCAGTGCCCATTTAGAAAATCGCGACTTTAATAAGCAAAAGGCAAGTGAACTCGCTAGGCTTGGCTCTGGAAGTGCTTCTCGAAGTATTGAAGCACCATTTGTAACATGGGGACAAGACAATCATATTGAAAATTCTTCTGATCTATTTTGTTCTAAAGTTAAAACTGTTCATGAAAAATTTGCGAAATTAAATGATAGTATTCTTATCGTCTCTTCTTGTGAGAAGTCTGTTGGAAGCTCAGCTGGACACGCTCTAATGAATACGCATCTTTTTAATGAGCTAAGATATGTTCAAGCTAAAGACAATATAAATGATCTTTTAAAGGCCATGGAACAAGGTGATCTGGAGGCTTTTGGGACAATTATAGAGACAGAAGCATTAACCTTACATGCACTCATGATGACCTCTCAACCAAGCTATATGTTGCTTGAAGGTGATAGTATAAATATTATTAAAGAAGTTAGACGCTTTCGAGAAAAAACTCAAATCCCTGTCTATTTTACAATTGATGCAGGGCCAAATATCCACTTGATATACCCAGATGAAAACAAATCTGATGTACTCGATTTCATTAATTCTACTCTTTTAAAGTATTGTGAAAACTCAAAATTTATTCATGATGAAGTAGGAAGTGGAATTAAAAAGTTAGAGGTTTGTTATGAATAATGTTTTTAATTCAAAGATTCTTCTTTTTGGTGAGTATGGGATTATAAAGGGGTCAAGGGGATTAGCTGTTCCTTTTCCTGCTTTTTCAGGTGAGCTCGTTCAAGATCAGATAGAAGATAAGATGTTATTATCGAAAATTACTGATCATATTATGCGCTCAAAAATTCTTAAAAAAGAATTATTCATTGATAAAATGAAAGATGATATTGAGAGTGGATTATCTTTCCAATCAAATATTCCACAGGGGTATGGTCTAGGTAGTTCAGGCGCTTTGTGCGCTGCTCTTTTTGAAAAGTATTCTCGTAATTACTCTAGAGATGGAGAGTATCCTTCTGAGGAATTAGGATATGTTCAAGAACTATTGGCCATAATTGAGTCTTATTATCATGGAACATCTTCTGGACTTGATCCGTTAATTAGTTTCTTCAATAAACCAATATTAATCCATAAAGGACAAAGTATTGAATTTGTAGATATGCCAAACTTAGAGCTGTTAGGACAATTTTTTCTTTTAGATACACAAATTCAAAGACAAACATCTCCTTTAGTTCATCAGTTTTTAAAAGACTGTTCTGAAACCAAATACATGGAAGGTATTCAAAAGTTTATAGATCTAAATGATAAGCTTATTAGTAACACCATTGACTCTGAGAAATTACTATTTCAAGAAAATTTTAGAGAAGTTTCACGTATTCAATACTTATATTTTGATAAAATGATTCCTGCTTCAATAAAAGAAGTGTGGCTAGCCGGTCTTGAATCCAAAGAATACTTTATCAAATTATGTGGCGCAGGAGGAGGGGGCTTCTTTATGGTTTATACTCCAACTGATAAAGTTCCTCTTGATCATTCATTAATTAAGATTCCCTAGCTAGCACCTCATTTACTTATATGTTAGTATCATAAAATGTTCCCAAATCTCAGAGAAATTATTGATCAAAAAAACGTTAAGAACACCTTGACTAGTTGTGCCCAAGAAAAGACGCCTTTTTTTATTTGGATAAAAGAAGGGGAAGAGCGTATTAAGAGTGGAGCAATCTTGTCGGGTGTTCAGTTTTCTAAATTAATTATTGGCGTCTTTAAAGATACATCTTTAACTGATAAATACATTAATACCGATGTCTTCCTATATCATGAGGATAAAAAAATTCTTTTTAAAGGACGAATACAATCTGTGACTGAAGGTGACCTTTCAATTGAGATTCATCCTAAAATTTTCTTACAAGAAAAAAGAAAACGAGGCCGTTTTTATTTCGAAAAAATTGATGTAGTGGTTAAAGTTCAGGTTGAAGGCGTAAATAGTGATAAGAACTTTTATGCTAATCTTTCAGATATCTCTGAAGAAGGAATGTGCTTTGAAGTTTTAGAATCTAAAGGCTTTGAATTTAATATTAAATCTCAAGTTAAACTAATTAATATTGAAGGAATTAAGTTTCCTGAAAAGATTTCAGGGATAATTGCCCATTTAACAACGTTCAAAGACACAGCTGGAGAAAACCTACAAAAAGTTGGTGTTGCCTTTGAAGAGTCAAATCCAATCATTAGTGAGGTAATGCTAGTTATGGGGAATCATAAAAAATCTTAACTTCTTAGTTCTGGTCTTTCAGAGTCTTCCACTAAACTTAGTTTTACCGAATAAGACATGCTTTTAGCTGGCATAAAGGTATCTTCTTTTGTTTTACTTTTCCAATCTTCAGTCATTAAAGCAGCTTTGGAAATTTGAGAATCAATCTTCATAGCTTGTTCAACATTCTTTCTAATTGGATCGAAAGTTCCAAGTTTTGTTTGAATTCTTTGAACAGGAGCCTGTTTATGGATAGAG
>CAXGOD010000244.1:0-4461 GCA_964011245.1 uncultured Bacteriovoracaceae bacterium
TTCCATCACACTCAACTGAGTCGAGCATGGATCTCATTGCATCAACTGCTGCTTGATCAGCTGCTTTCTCATCCCCATGACCAGTTAATCTAGCTGAGGCGATAGACGCCATTTCAGTTACTCGTACAAATTCCAACGCAAGGTTTCTATCCACTTGTATATCCTTTTTAATTAAATTTCATGTAATAATACCAATACTGAAAGCATCGGACAATGGCACACAGAGTCTATTTGGCCTAGTTTATAGTCCTAATTTCATCTTAATAAAATCCAAGGTTCCAGATGGTAGATGCCCCGAATCAACATTAGAAGTTAACTTTTGGGCAAGTTCAATTTTCTCATCATCTATAACGGGGTCTATTTTGAATACAAACTCATCTTCACTGATTAGCGGTGTATCAATATCTCTTTTAGAAATGATTCTACCAGTCCTTAGCCCTTCACCATCAGCCCATTCAATAAAGTTTTCCATGATTAAGACCTGAAATTTTGCTAGCTCACCATCAAGATGTTGCCAAACAAATACTTCTACTGGCCCATCAGAGCGCAGCCAATATTTAAGTTTAGCTGGAAGCTCACTACCAACATCCATCTTATGAATTGGTTTTAAAGATTCTGCAAAATTATTTACAGATAAAAAATTACCTATTTTCTCTCTAAGTGTCGGAGCTGTTGAAAACTCTACTCCCAATCTTTTATCTGTGGTCCACTTTATATCCCCAGTAATATCTAACTGCTTACCAAGCCAATGAATTCTTCCATGAATCTGCTCAGTCTCTTCCATATTATGTGTTCCATCCTTTAAACCTAGCTGCATCCCAGTCTGAGAGATGTCTTTAATTTCAAAAACAGAATCCGTTTTACTGCTCGATTTAAAAGTTAAATAGCAAAATGGAAAACGAGGGAATATCCTCTTTTCAAGTTTTTCAAAATCGCTTTTTACTAAGTTTAGATGTCTTTCCATAAATACTTCCTTATTTGTAAGTCATTACATTATAAGTCTGCGTAATTTAAAAAGTTAGTAGGAAAAATTTAGGCAACTTCAATTCTTTTTGGTACAAACTAAATATGACAGATATAGAGCAAAATGACTTAGAAATTAACAACCTGCCAAACAGGCTGACTTTTTTTCGCGTATTGTTAATCCCAGTTGTTATTGGTTCACTTTATGTGGCCTCATCAGAGTACAGTTTTATGACTCCAGAACTCATAAGCCTTGCTGGATGGGTTGCTGCCTGGACCTTTACTATAGCCTCAATCACTGACTTCTTTGATGGTTATATTGCTAGAAGACGAGGAATCGTTACTGTCTTTGGATCATTTCTAGATCCCATAGCTGACAAATTTCTTACGGTATCTTCATTAATTATGCTTCAATCTTTAGGAAGAATACCTGCCTGGATTGTTATAGTTTTAGTATTAAGAGAAATGTATATGACTTCCCTACGACTACTTGCTTCCCATGAAGGAATTCAGGTTCCAGTAAATGATATGGGGAAATGGAAAACGGCCATTCAAATGGTAGGGATTCCAATGCTAATGTGCAATGAGACTTGGTGGATATTTCCATTTCCAAAAATTGGAATTGTTTTAATTTATATAGCGTCTATACTATCTATGTGGTCAGCAATTACTTATTCAGCATCGATGATTGCTAAACTAAAAGCCGACCGCCTAGCAAAAAAAGAATTAAAAAAACAAAAGAAGCTAGAGAAAAAATTAGAAAAACAAAACGCCAACTAAAAAGAGATCAAACAAGGAAGTACCAATGGCAAAAGATCTTGTACTCGTTACAGTTAACGGGCCAGACCATCCAGGTATTAGTGCTGAAATCATGAAGTGTATTGGCAACAGCCAATCAACTATCGAAGATATGGGCCAATCTATTACCCATGGTTTCCTCACTCTAACAATTCTATTAAATATTGGTGAAGATAACCAAGACGACTCCCCCCTACTAAAAGACTTATTATTCACCGCAAAAAAAATGAATATGCAGTTAGAGTTTGAAGTTATCAAAGATGAAAAAACCATTACTCCAACTGGAGATAAATATATTTTAAGCTGTGTTTCTTTAAGTGGAATAACTGCTAAATTTCTCCATGATATCTCTTCAACTTTGGCCAAGCATAATATTAATATTCAAAGAATTGTAAATATCACGGAAAATGAATTTAAATCTCTTGATATTGCCACAACAGCTCAATCTGAAAATGTAGACTGGGATCAAGTTAAACAACAACTCATGGCGATATCAAATAAGCACCAAACAGACATGGCACTTTTAAAAGATAATGTTTGGAGAAGAAATAAACGTCTTATCGTTTTAGATATGGATTCAACTCTCATTCAATCAGAAGTGATCGTTGAGATGGCAAAAGCTCATGGAGTATCAGATAAAGTTCATGATATTACAGAACGGGCTATGAATGGAGAACTTGATTTTTCTGGATCTCTAATTGAAAGAGTAAAACTTCTAGAGGGATTAGAAGAAAATAAACTACAAGAAATTTTAAAAAATATCAAACTCACTGATGGAGTTCCAGATTTTATCAATACTGTTAAAAACTTAGGTTATAAGGTTGCTATTATCTCTGGTGGTTTTCAATATTTTGCTAATGCCTTTAAAGACCGCCTGGGCCTTGATTATGCTTTTGCTAACGATCTTGAGATCACAGATGGAAAACTAGATGGACTTGTTAAAGGCAATATCGTTGATGCCACCAAGAAGGCCATGTTAGTAGAGATGTTAGCTCAACAAGAAAATATTAATCTAGAACAAGTTGTTGCTATTGGAGATGGAGCAAATGATCTTCAAATGCTTGCTAAAGCTGGTCTTGGGATAGCCTTTCATGCAAAGCAAATAGTTAAAGAAACCGCTAGTCAGCATATGAGTCATGGACCTATGACGACAATTTTATACTTCCTTGGTATCCCAGGAACAAGGATAGATTAAGATGGCATTATTTAAAAATCTTAAAAAGGCTTTTGAAAATAAAGAAGAAGCTACAACTTTAAAGTTAACAGTAAAAACGCAAGAACTTCCTGAAGAGCTTAGTGCACTTCAAAATTTAGATACTCTTTATATTCAATCTAAAACTTTAAATACCCTTCCAGATTGGATATGTGAATTTCCAAAGCTTCGTGTTCTTTATATTAACTGTTCAGAGCTTAGTGATCTGAATGCAAAAATCTTCAACCTGCCATCTCTAGAAGTATTAAATTTATCAGCATGTTCATTCTCTTCAATCAAAATTCCTATTTCTGTTGTTGCTCCTTTAAAAGAGCTCAACCTTGGAAAAAACAAATTAATAGAATTTCCTTATAATCTTAGTGCCTGCTCACACCTAGACACACTCTATCTTGCTGACAATGGTATTAGTATGATTACTCAAGAACTGCTTGATTTAAAAAAACTTAAAAGACTAAATCTTGATCGTAATCAATTATCAGTTTTACCGGATTTTATTGAAAAGCTAACTTCAGTCAATGTTCTCTCAATTGATGGAAATAACTTCTCATCTGAAGAGAAAGAAAGAATCCAAGAAAAATACAATATTTGGTTTACGCCTCTTTAAGTATTTAAAATTACGTAATTGCCCACTTTTCGTAGCACCTATGGGAATTTATCACTTATTATTTCGACGACTTAGAGTTAACTTCTGTAATGGTGGTATAATTAATTTATATTAATTCAGGGGAAGTTATGAAAAAGATATTAAAGTCACAAGCAGGTATGGGTATTGTTCAGGTTTTAATTGCAGCTGCCATGATGGGTGGACTTGCACTTGTAATGGGAAAGATGGGTGAGAATCAATCAAAAATGCAAAGAGGAGCTAAAGAATCATTAGATATAAATACTCTTCATAATAATATTGAAAAGATTCTTTTGAATTCTATTTCATGTAGAGAAACGATTACTCAAATACCAAACCTTCCTGTGACACCTTTAGATGACAACTCGGGAGAAGACATTCATCATATTGTGAGCAGGGTAGATGATGAACTTGGCACACCTGCTGTCCCTAAGTTTCCTACTGGTAGGGACAATCCTATTGGTTCAGTTTTCATAGAGTCTATAAGGGCAACCCGATTTAACCAAAATGAAATAAGATTAAGATTTGTTATAAGGAAATTATCTGAAGGAAAACGAAAAAGCTTTGGAGCACAATCGCTCAATAAAGATATTAATTTAATTGGTAGATTTACAGGGAACACTCCAACTGGCTGTTTTTCTCAAATGGATAGTGCTGTTGTAACAGCGAGAGATGAAGCATGCAAAGATATTGACCCTAACGCTACTTGGACCTTAGCAGGAGGTTGTTCAATTACAACTGCTTGGAAAGAAGATATAGTCACAGCTGGTATGGCCAGAAAAAAAAGGCCACTGTGGGGAGACCCAGCAACAGGAGTATTAAAAATGACCCAAACATTTCATGTAGTCACGAAAACAAATAGACA
>CAXGOD010000245.1:0-4460 GCA_964011245.1 uncultured Bacteriovoracaceae bacterium
AGCAACATCAATAGTATGTGTAAATTTATTTAGACCTTCAGTAAAGGCTCCAGAGAATATTTCATTTGGATAAAATGTATTAGCATTATATCCAGCACTACCATTCGCGGCATCAGTTGCGGCTTGATCAACAGTCGGAATCTGAACATCAAATGAAGCTGTACTCGTTTCAGTGTCATTTGGAAAAGACTGGGTACTTAGATCTACCGCATAATGAACATACATATCAATACGTTCAAAATAATTACCTGCTGCTATCTCAGCCCCACTAGCAGCAACGATGTCATCATTTGCATCAACAGTTAATTTATCACGCATATTACCTATTGTAAGTTGAGGGCCGTCTAAATCAGCATAATTCCACCAAGTAAATGCAGAGCTTGATAACTTACCACGCTTTTTATAATCAGGAGTAGCATTAACATGTTGTAGTGGATAAGTTGGGTCACAGTTTTGTGCACCTTGATTTTTACGACCTAATATGCATGTTGCTTCATCTGGAAAACTATTAAGTGTGGTATCACATTCACATTTAACTTCATCATTATTACAATAGGCATTTACCCAGAGGTCTTTGTTAGCTAGAGCATGTTTACAAGTTCTTTCAATACTAGCTGTTTGGTAAAAGAAGTCTTGCTGTCTACCTCTTGCAACAGTTATATTTCTCATTACATCAGTTGGGTTTGCATCTGGCACAACATAAGTTGTACTCCAATTAGTTAATGTAGTACGTTTTAATTGATGATAGATTGCTTCTTTTCTATAAAAAGAAACTGGATCTTGTTCAAGCTTTTTCCTTATTTGATCATGATTAGCATCAAATGTACCACCTTGAAATAATGTATATAAATCCGCTGTTGTTCCATCAAGTTTTGTAAATTGATCTTTAGGTGCCCTTATAGTTGTACTTCCCCAAGATAAAAATACTTCATCATAACGAACTAAATGAGGATAAATATTTATACCTACTAGTTCTGTCGGTCGTCCTAGAAGTAAAGGAAGTTTAGTACCGAGTCTAGAATTATTTCCAGGTCCATAATAACCTGTACGAGAACTGGCCTTTTTACTTAAGGTTTCATCTACTGAAGAAAAATCTCCAGATAGCATCATCTTAGCAAATTGAATTCTTTTATCAGGCCTTACAATTTGAGGTCTAAGCTTTACTTTATATGGTCTATAACCATCTCTAACAATGTCATTTGTAATATTTTTTCTGTCCCCAGAAGAAATAAATAGTTCACCTTCACTAATACGATAAGGGCCATTACTTGAATTTAAGACATCAGTAATTTCCCATACCTTACATGCATCTCCAGATACAATACTAGCAGTTCTTGGAACAGCTGTAATTGGGTTATCCATTGGCATAGTTGCTTCTAAATATTTTTTACCAATAGCACTAGAATCAATTTTAGTTGCAAAACGACCATTCACTACTGTCGGATAATCATCCTGTTCAGCTTGTAGAATTATACGACCATACTCTGTTTGAGCATAATCAACAGTTGTAGGAACTACTTGCTGTTCTGTTAAGTGGCCATAGGTTGCTGCATTTGTGTCTGAAGCAGCTGCTGCTGCCCATGCTTGAACAGCATCGAGCATCTCTTTTGAATCTGCACTACAGTCACCAGACCAACAGTTATGTTGTTGGTCAACAATTTTCCGAACGATTCTTGAATCTGCTGGACTTGTTAAATCTACTTTTTTAGATCTTGTTAATGAGAGATATGCCTCTTCGACACTTGCAGAAGCAAATTGTGGAGATTGAGCTGTATGGCAACCGACACATGTTTTAGAACGCACAAGAGTATAAACAGTACTTTCAAATACAGCTAAACTAGATGAAGCTACATCTACCTTTTCAGCCTCTACTACTTCAAACTCAGGCTCAGCAACAGGCTGAACGCATGCGCTCAAAATGAGTAAAAGAATTAAACTATACGTACCGCGTATCATACTTCCCCTATCTTTAGTTATGCTACTAAAGACCTTAGACGAATTAATTTATCTGCATCTGCTGGCAATGCTGTTCGTCCAAACTTTTCTTCAAATGCTGCTTTTGTTAATCGAATTATTTCATCGTCATCAGTAGAATCTACTAATGTTGCAATATAATTTAATGCAATTGCTTTCCAAACACTTGCAGCATTATTAGAAACACTAGTTGCTGTAGCAATATTTCCACCACCTTCTTTAAAATAGCCTATTTGTCTTTTCTTACCACTTAGTAACATATCAGAAGACTCTGCCCCTTGCTCTGTTCTTGTATGGCCGTGCTTATAAACTAAAACCATAGCAGCCGAACGCGTTCCAGAGTCAGTAATCCAGTTTACTCGACCATCTCCATTTAATGTTGAATCAACGGCACCACCAGGGTCTCCACCTGCTGCTCCATCTGTAAATAAATGAACAAATAAATTTTGGCCTCGAGCATAGCTCATTTGAACGGATTGAGCTATTGATCTGCCTATAAAATAATCTCTTAAATTTCCACTAGACCCATTACCAACGTGATAATCGCATCCACCAATAGTCACTGTTGCTGCACCTGCAACTCTCTTAGAAAGTAGGTTCATGATACCCGCAACTCGTTTTTCTTCACCATCGATAGCATAGGTTGTTGGATCTGGATCTCCATTAGCATCTAAGTCCATTGTCCCAAAGATACTTTTTACTAACTCTCCATCTGTCATTCTTTGTGTTGTTGAACTTGGTACAAATGGATTACCGGCAGTTTTAGAACTAAGGTCTGGATTTAGATCAGCTGGTGAATAAGTATTAAATATGTCTATTGACCCATCTAGTGCCTTTCCAATATTATTTTTTACAAGAGAGTTCTGATTAAGATTAGAGTACTTTGCCATACCAGACTTACTCATTCCTACAATTCTTCTCATAAACTCTTTAAGTCTTTCTGCACCATAAGCTGCTGATCCATCTAAGAAATCAGGCCCCATCATGGCATCGCCAATTGAAATTAATCCAGAACAGTCATCATATGCTGTTGCAGTACCAATTTTTGAAGGACGCCTACTCATATCAACAGAAAAACTAGGAGCAATTGTATTACCACCAGAGTCTGAGTTACTTGTTCCAAGTAATTGAACAAGAGATCCTTGTGCTCCAAGTTTATTTGCTATATATGAGGTATTTAGACCATTTCCTGGCGTATCATCTGAAGTAATAGTACAAAATAATAAACCATCCATTGATTGACGAAGGTCTGGTCCTACTGGATTACCATTCTCATCTAAACTTGGAGTTAGAACATCATTCATCCCTTTTAATATCCAAGAATGTGAATGGAACTTTAAACCAAAGTCTGACTGAATCATTCCCGTTAATTTAGGATGTTTATCTGGAGAAATACCTAGACGTATATATGAATCAGATTTATTTGCACCAAAGTCAAGTTGATCTTCATTAGCTCCGAATCCAACCATAACATTAGCTCCAGCAATGGCCATTCCACCAGCAGCATCAAAGCTTAAAAATGGTACATTCCCACAAACTTGTTGCATTAAACATTGCTCTGCAACTTGAGCAAAAGATGTATTTGGTAAAAGTAAAGATGAAACATTAGAAGCCACAAAAGTTGCAGCTGCTGCAGCAAAGCCACTTGAGATAAAATCACGACGCGTAACCAGTCTTTCATGGTCTGGCCTAACATAAGGACCTACATTTTGCGAATCCTTAACTCTTTGCAATTTTTCAAGATAGGCCTTAGCCTCTTGATCTTTATTTTTCATACGTTCCTCATTCACTCTTTCTTACATCGTTGTAAAATATGTACTCGATAGCAATGCCGAGCATGCCATTTTTGTTAGTCTTATTTTTTGATCTTCCACTGTAACATTATCAATAGCGATATATCTTTTACCATCTTGCGTAGTCACCACATCATTAATATATATTGCTCCTAATTCTTGTCTAATAGGATCGTAAAGATTTGGTTTATCTGTTGGAGGTGATACTAAAAAATGATTAATTAATGCTTCTATAAGTTGTGTATTTGATGCTGTTGAATAATTAAAACTTGAAAAGGCTTGTCCCTCTTCCACAAAGTAGTGACAATATTCAAAAGCAAGCCTTGTATATGATAGAAGTGTAAAAGAGTTAAACAATGATGGGTCTGTAGTTGAGGGCATTGAGTTTTTAACTTTAATATAAACTTCATTTACTTTAGCTCGACTTATTCCTGTTGCCTTAGAAAGACCCATATTATATTGAGAATAATTTTTAAAAACAATATCTGAAACTAAAGAGTTAGACTCTTCCCCTGCACCATGTCCTGCCCCACTGCCACCGTTATGAACATTATCTTCTGGAGCAGAACCTGTTATCTTATCTTCTTCTAGACCCTTTTCTGGACCTAAACAAGAAGTTAGAATAAATGTTAGAATGACCAATACATTTAACTTCATTTAACTTCATAATAATTCCATACAAGATGCTGCTGT
>CAXGOD010000246.1:0-4459 GCA_964011245.1 uncultured Bacteriovoracaceae bacterium
AGTCGCATATAAGGAGTTATAAATATGTACGGAATTGTTGATATTAAAGGTCATCAATATCGCGTTCAAGAAGGTGACATCGTTGATGTTCAAAAACTTGAAGGTGAAATCGGGTCAACTGTTGAATTAGACAAAGTTCTTTTCATTGGTGGAGATGCACCAAAAGTTGGTTTACCTACTGTTGAAGGTGCAAAAGTTGAAGCTGAGATCATCAGACAAGCACGTTCTAGAAAAGTTATAGTATCTGTGAGAAAACCAGGAAAATACGTTAAGAAAAATGGTCACAGACAACATTACACAGCTTTAAAAATCAAAAGTATTAAAGCTTAATTAAATTAAAAGTTTAGGAGAAATATATGGCTCACAAGAAATCAGGTGGTAGTACTAGTAACGGCCGTGACTCTAACCCGAAAATGAGAGGTGTTAAGAAGTACGGTGGTGAAGCAGTAGAAATCGGAAACATTATTGTTCGTCAAAAAGGAACAAAATTTTACGCTGGTAACGGTGTAAAAATGGGTAGAGACTTTACTCTTTACGCTGTTAATGACGGAAAAGTTCAATTTTCTTGGTTTAACAAGAAAAAGAAAATGGTTTCTGTAGTTTCTGCATAGAAAACACTAAAAAATTGCAAATAATTAAAATAATCGGAATTATTTTAACAGGGAGCTTGCTAAACAGGCTCCCTTTTTTTATATACATCGCAACATGAAATTTATTGATGAAGTAGAAATTGAAGTAGCGTCAGGTAATGGCGGAAATGGAGCTGTAAGCTTCAGAAGGGAGAAGTTTGTCCCTTATGGTGGACCTGACGGTGGAAACGGCGCCAAAGGTGGAGATCTTTACTTCGAGGGTGATGAGAACATCAATACCCTAGTTAACTTCAGAGGCCGTAAGGTCTATCACGCACAAAACGGTGAAAGTGGTCGCGGATCTCAAATGGATGGTGCTACAGGTGAAGACATGGTGGTTAAAGTACCAGTTGGAACCTTAGTATACGATACTGACTCAAATCTTCTCTTAGCAGACATAACAGAACACGGAGTTAAAGTTCTTATTGCCGAAGGCGGCCGTGGTGGACTTGGAAATACATACTTTAAGTCACCTACTAGACAAGCTCCATCATATGCCCAAGAAGGAGAACTAGGTAAAGGACATAGAGTTAAGCTTGAGCTTAAACTTATTGCTGATATCGCACTCGTTGGACTTCCAAATGCAGGAAAATCAACTTGTATCTCTTCAATATCTGCGGCCAAGCCAAAGATAGCTGATTATCCCTTTACAACATTAGAACCAAACCTAGGTGTAGTTAAAGTTGATAAGGACTCACTAGTTGTAGCAGATATCCCCGGATTAATTGAAGATGCTGCTGAAGGTAAGGGCCTTGGCCATCAATTCCTAAAGCATATAGAAAGAACTTCAGCACTTGTTCACTTAATTGATTGTTCAATGTTACTTGAACCAGCTGAGGCCATGGCAGACTATGCAACTGTACGCCATGAACTATTAAAGTATGACCACGACCAATTTTATAATAAACCAGAAATCATATGTTTAACTAAAATAGACGCCATGAGCGAGGAAGAAATTGAAACCTTCCGAGTATACATGGAAGAAAACGTGCAAAAGAAGTGTCTGCCAATCTCTTCAGTATCAGGGAGAAATCTTGATCTATTAAAGAGAATTATGTTAAAGACAAAGCACGCCAATAAAACACAGGAACAGGAAGAGTAGATATGGCAAATCCATACGTAGAAAAAGAAGTTAAAAAGATTATTTCAGACCTTAATGGTGAGTACCCAAAGAACTTTGCTTTAGCAGCAGCTTGGATCTTAGCAAACTTTAAAGGTGTTAATATTAAGATTTTTGACGTTAATGAATCAAGTTCACTTTGTGATTATAATATTATTGCATCAATGCAAAACACGACCCAAGCTCGTGCTGCAATTGAAGAGCTTTCTGGTAACTTTAGGAAGAATGACGCTAATATCATCTCTGTAGAAGGTCTATCAGACGCTGAATGGATACTTCTAGACGCAGGCGACGTTATTGTTCACCTTTTCCAAGAAACAGCACGTGATATATTTGACCTTGATCATTTATGGGGTGAATTTCCTCAAGTAGAAATTCCACAAGACTATTACTTTAGCTCTCCAGAGATGACTAAAGTTACAACACCTGAAGATCCTACTGATAATTACTTCTAGAAATGAGTAAGTCTGTTCATCTTATTGTCGTTGGCAAATTAAAAGATAAGAATCTTGAAAAGATTGAGCAGGACTACTTAGTTCGTATTAAAAACCCAGACCTTCAAGTTCATGAAGTCAAAGCTCGAGCAGAAGATAAAATCAGCGAAGGGCAAGAGGTTCTAAAAAAAATCAAAGATATTACTAAAGACTCAGGGGCACATATAGTGGCCCTTTGTGAAGTTGGCGTTGAGCGAGATAGTGTTGAGTTTTCTAAATGGCTTTTCCAAAAAGTCGAAAATCAACCTCATAAAGTAGTCTTTGTGATTGCTGGTGCAGAAGGCCATAGCGATGAGTTCATGCAGCAAGTCTCTGACAAAGTTTCCTTATCCAAACTTACCTTTCCCCATAAAATCGCAAGAATTTTATTTATAGAACAATTTTATCGAGCTATAACTATAAAAAATAATCATCCCTATCATAACTAGGAGTTTCTAATGTCTGTTAAAGGATGTGCTAAAAGAGTTTTACTTGTCATCTGTGACGGCATGGGTATTTCTGAAAATGAAACTAAAAATGCGGTTAAAGATGCTAAGACTCCTACTCTTGATTCACTTTTTAATGATTACCCTCATACAACAATTCAACCTGGTGGACTTCTTGTTGGTCTTCCAAAAGGTGTTGCCGGTAACTCTGAAGTTGGGCATATGAATTTAGGTGCTGGACGCCCTGTTCGCCAAGACTTAGTTAGAATTAATGAAGCAATTGAACAGAGCACACTAAAAGATATGCCTAAGATGAAAGAGCTGATTGGGAAAGCTCAAATTGGCTCTAAGCGTCTTCATATCATGGGTCTTTTGTCTGACGGTGGTGTTCATTCACATATCAATCACATCAAAGCAATCATAGATATTTTTAAAGACACTAATATTCAAGTTTTCTTCCATGCCTTTATGGATGGACGTGATACTCAAAAAACCAATGGTATCAATTATATCAATGAATTGATGGAGCACGGTGGATCAATATTTGCTTCCATGCAAGGTCGCTCAATTGGTATGGATCGTGATAGACGCTGGGAAAAAATCAAACATGCTTATGATATGATGACTGCTCAGGGAGAGAAATCTTCTTTATCACCTCAAGACTATATTAAGTCTCAATATGAGAATAATCTTTATGATGAATTTATCACACCTACTCTTTTTGGTGATGATGCTGCAATCAAAAGTGACGATAGCTTATTTTTTATAAACTTTAGACCTGATAGAGCAAAACAAATCAGTCTCGCTTTTTGTGATAAAAACTTCGAGCACTTTGAAAATTCTATTCGTCCAAACTACTATTTATGTATGTCTCCTTATATTGATGAAGAGCTTCCTGAGGTTCCAATTCTATTTAACAGAGAAAAAGTTAAAGGGACCCTTTCAGAATATCTTTCGAAACAAGGGCTTAAACAATTAAAGATCGCTGAGACTGAAAAGTATGCTCATGTAACTTACTTTTTCAATGGTGGGGAAGAGAAGCCATTTGAAGGTGAAGAAAGAATTCTTATCGAATCACCTCGAGAGGTTGCAACTTATGATTTAAAGCCCGAGATGAGCGCTCCAAAAGTTTTAGAGCAGCTCAAGAAAAAGCTAGATGATGACTCATTTTCAGTTTATATCGTAAATTTTGCTAACCCTGATATGGTTGGGCACACGGGAAACTATGAAGCAGCGATAAAAGCGATGGAATATATTGATCATTGTTTAAAAGAGCTAAGTGATAAATGTATCGAAAATGATATTGCAATGCTGGTAACTGCAGATCATGGGAATGCTGATCAAATGGTTTATCCGGATGGATCCCCTCACACATCGCATTCAAATGCTCAGGTACCTTTTATCCTTATAAAGAAAGAACTTAAAAATACCGAAATAGATATTCATAACAATGATATAGCACTAAAAGATGTTGCCCCGACTATCGTTCACCTACTAGGCCATGATAGGCCAAAAGAGTTTGAGGGAAATACTGTTTTTAAATAAGGAATAGCAGTGACTGATAAAAGAAAAATCAAAACAATTGGAGTTTTAACAAGTGGTGGCGATAGCCCAGGAATGAACTGTGCCATACGTGCTATTGTGAGATTTGCCTTAAGTGAAGGTTTAAAAGTTTACGGTATAAATCGTGGTTATCAAGGTCTTGTTAACAATGATATGCAAGAGATGACGGCTTCTTCGGTTGGAAATATTATACAAAGAGGTGGGACAAGACAGAATCTCCTGGAATGG
>CAXGOD010000247.1:0-4447 GCA_964011245.1 uncultured Bacteriovoracaceae bacterium
CAGGGTCTTCTCCTGGGATGGTTAAATTGGTGCCTTTTCTAATAGTTGATTCTGTTAGAAGTTGTCTGAATTGCTCTAGTTCTTCCGATGAAAGAATTTCTTGGTTAAAGATCAATTTTGAAAGACTGCTCGTACTCATTATGTATTCTCAATAACTTATAGTTTTATAGATCCAACTAGATCAATGCATGTAGTAATTTTATGTCATATCTTACAATTTGAGTACTTAAATATTGGAGATACTATTTATGAAAAACATCTACAGCTTACTTGCCCCAATTGCTATTGGTCTTTTGGTTTTAGAGTTACTTTTTAATTTTGTCTTTAACAAGAAGGCGTTTAATTTTGAAGATACTATTAGTAACTTAGGAACTGGTATAGTTAATCAATTTATGAACCTCTTTGTTCTATTTCTAGTTATGACTGGATATGGATACCTGCATTCAAATTTTGCCTTAATGCAAATTGAGTTAACTGCAATGAATTTTATAATTCTTTTGCTTTCTGTAGACTTTCTATTTTACTGGTTTCATAGATGGGGTCATGAGATAAATATTCTTTGGGCAGCTCACTCTCCTCACCATAGCTCAGAGGAGTTTAATTTAAGTGTAGGTCTTCGTGCTTCATTAACTCAAAGACTGCTTAGTTTTTCTATGTTCTGGCCTTTAACACTAATTGGCTTTGAGCCAAATCATATTTATATTGCTAGTGGTGTTCACTTAATGCTTGGGTATTGGCATCATACCAAATTACTTCCAAAACTTGGTTGGTTTGAGTTTCTTTTTAACTCTCCTTCTCATCACAGAGTTCACCATGGTACCAATGAACAATACTTGGATAGAAATTATGCAGAGATCTTAATTATTTGGGATAGAATTTTTGGAACTTTTGAAGAAGAGAAAGAAGAAGTTCGTTATGGTATTCTTAGACATCCAGACACATATTCTACTTATGGAATCAATTTTCATTTCTGGTCATTGCTTTGGCAAGATTGTAAAGAAACAAAGTCTTGGTGGAATAAAATTAGGTTATGGTTTATGCCATTAGGCTGGAGACCAGATGACGTAAGCTTTAGATTAAAAGTATCTCCTACACCTTTCGGGACACCAAAAGACTTCACAGTAAAAGCGCATAAGTACTCAAAGGTATATTTAGTCGTGCAACTTATAACTTGCTTATTCTTTATGTTTATTGCCATCACACCAAAGTTTAACTTGAGTGCTAGCTTTATTGTTATTGCAGGGCTTATCCTGTTTTATAATATTGAAAGCTGGAAATATCAATTAGACTCAAGAATTAGAGGTTTACGTCATTGTATTATAAGCACTCTTTTTATGGCAATTGCCTTAGTATATATGTCATCAATTATTACACAGATCAATCCAACTGTTATTTACAGTGTCGTTCTCATCATGATGGTTAATCTCTTTAGAATGGTGATTTTAAGAAATAACAATAGAATGCACTTAGAACAGATGGCATAAAAAGAAAGTGCTCTCCTAAGAAAGCACTTATATAACTTAATTACAAAATAAACTGAGTGGATTTAAGTTTGAAATAGGGTCAACTAATTCTTTGTCGTTTTCAGCGTCTCCATCATCAACTTTATTTAATGTTTCGGCAGCTCTTTGTACAAAATTTTGAAAAGTCATTTCACTCTAAGTAATATTATTGGAGACCCCTGTATTTGGATTTGGCAGGGAAATCTTTAAAATATTCTTTAGCTTTAATGAAGGTACATCACAATGACTACCAACTGGTACAAATCCATGTTTAGCATACATAGTTCCAAAGCTTGATGTCGTGTCATTTACCTCTGCAAATTTATAGGCCTGTAAGCTTGGGTGAGTCATTGCATTTAATAATGAGCACCAACAGTCATCATGGTTTTCAACATCGTTTAAATTCGCTATACCACGGCTTCTAAGATAAGCACGATTAAATGGTTTGAAATTCCTCATATAAAAACTTATTTGAACAAATTCTAAAAGTGTTAGATCCAAGTTTTGCTTGTACTGAAAATTCTGTAGCGTTGATATCTGCTTCACCTACTGCTTGAACAGCTACACCACGAAGAACGATAAAACTTTTCATTATTTGGCGATTATCTTTATCCCAAATAAAATATCAAACTTCTTCATGAAATGGTACTGCATCATCTCCTTGCTCACAGGCCTTAGTATGATAGCGTAGAACATAGAGTTTTTGCTCGTGATTTTCTACGTCTCAAATAGGTTCGAAAATCATTTCTTGACGAAAAGTAGTCGCTTCAATTTCACGGTTTGGATCTGGTGTAACATTTCCACAATCAAAACCTTCACTTCTCCACTTACCTATATAAAATCTTAATGGCCCATAATTGATATTATCCATTTTAATATCCTTTTACCTTATAGTTTAGCTTTTAGTAATTTGTAACCAAGACCGCGATTTCCTTTTTTAAGTACTGCCCAAACTGATGTTTGAAGGTCTGTAAGCTCTCCGAGAACTATAACATCCTTATTCTGGCATAATCTGTTCTTTGCTACTTCAGGAACTATTGTAAAAGCCAGTCCCTGCTCTGTCACTAATTGATAAAGATCCACATCTTCTGCTTGGCCTATAACTCTTGGAGTAATACCATTTTGAGAGAAAAACATCTCTATATCGTATTTTAAAGTAGAGTCATTGGTATAACTAAAAAAAGGTATATCATTCAGACTCTCAGGGAAATTTTTCTTATATTTTCTAAACTTTTTATGGGCGACAACAAAGGTTCTGTTAATCCCAACTCGATGGTATTCAGTTGATGCAGGAAGCGTATCCTTCTCATCGGTAAATATCATATCGATATTCTCCTCTTCAAGCTCTGCTAAAAGAATATATCTAGAATCTTGACAAAGACTAACTGTGTAATCTTTCTGCTCAAATAATGGCATTATCAAATCATACAGAAAATACTGAGACATATAAGGAGTCATGCCTATATCAAAGCTTGTTTTTGGTATTTTGATATTATGTCTAAGCCTGCTTGTAAGCTCTTTAGACATAGAAAAGATATTTTGAGCGTATTCAAGAGCAAGCTCACCCTCTTTTGTCAGGTTTAATTGTCTGTGTTGTCTTTCAAACAGCTTACAGTCAAAATATTCCTCTAGGAGCTTGATTTGATCACTTATTGTTGGCTGTGAAACAAAGAGTTTCTCAGCTGCTGCCTTAATTGAACCTTCGTTAGCGACAATATAAAAGTAAAAAAAGTGACTAAAATTCATTCTTTCCATAAAAACCTCAATTAATTATAACCTAAGTTAAATGGTAAATAAAACGATTTTACCTAATTGTAGTTTCGGTCGATAATAACTTAACTTTATTGATGTTTGAGGATACTGAAATGAATGAATTTGAACTTTGTGGATGGATTGGAGCTGTATTGGTACTTGTTGCCTATATTATGGTTTCAACTGGAAAAGCAAAGGCTGATTCAAGGCCATACCAATTAACGAATATTATCGGTGCACTTTTTTTAGTGGCCTATACATATAACTGTCAGGCCTATGCCTCGATGGTAGTGAACGTTATTTGGGCCGGCATTGGCTTTACTTCATTTATTAAATTCATAAAAATTTCAAAATTGAAATTTAATGAGAACTATCTTTTAAAGACTAAATTAAAGTTTGCAACTGTACTTGTAAGTGTTTTAGCCTTATTTGTTGTTGTGCTTTAAATATAAAAAAGGCCCAAGCAAATGCTTAGGCCCATATATATAAATCTCTCTCTCAACGACTACTCTGAGTAAATTGTATGCCTAAAAGTACTGTGGTTTTTCATTTCAATATTTAACAAAACAAAAGCACCTTCAACCCCATATCCACCCCAATACTCAGAAGAAGTTCCAATATGATAAACAAGGCAAGCTTTTGCATAAAAACACCTATAAACACTAGCAATCTCATCAGAGTCTAAATAGCTCTCGTAGCGCTCTTCTTTTGAGAAGTATTGGTCAAGATCAGATAAAGAAGGGTATGTTATTGAACTGCCTACATAGTCATGTCCTGCTATATATAAAGTTCTTCTTTCATCTTTGGCCACTTGCTCAACATAAGTATTTCTTTCTGAGTGAGTCATTAGGTCTTGTGCCAAAGTAGATAATGATGTTGCTAAAAAAATTAAAGTTAAAAGTGTTTTCATATATGTCTCCTTAAAGTCAGATGTCTTATACGTCTACTAGCTATCTAATGGAAGAGAATTAACGCGATACACACTATATAATAATTAGATACACGAATTGAGTGAAACACCTTAAAACAGACTCATATCATTGAAGTTGCCCTCGAGTACAACTAGTAAATAATTTTACAGATTAACTCCGGCAGCATAAGATTCATATATGAATGACGAATCAAAACCTTGCCCAAAATGCGAATCTCCTTATGGCTATCCTGATGGACAACTATGGGTATGCCCTGAATGT
>CAXGOD010000248.1:0-4433 GCA_964011245.1 uncultured Bacteriovoracaceae bacterium
CTTAGAGAAATGAGTTCAGAGTCTCAATTTATTCTTATTACGCATAATAAGAAGACTATGGAACTAAACGATACTCTTTATGGTGTTACAATGCAGGAACCAGGTGTTTCTAAAGCTGTTTCGGTTCAGTTACACTAATATGAAATTCGGATTATATGTAATTATATTTTTTACGTTTATCGATGTGGCTTTTACGGCCACTCGATTCCTTCCTAAGTCTTTTGAAGCAGAGCTAGAACAAGTTGTTCACTTGGTTACCTCTAACTCTGAGTCTATAACACCTGTTAAAATGAAGTATATGTTTTCAAATAATTTATACTTTGAGGTAAAATCAGAAGATACTCCTGTTACTTACATCTGTAATAAAGAGAAAACTTGGGTTTATAATCCTCCTTTTATTGAAGGTGAAAAAGGTGAAGTTAAGGTCGGTGACTCTAGTAAGCATTGTTATGTAAAGTTGTTCGATGCTTTAAGTAATGGTCTTAAGCCAAATAAGCTATATGATGTTAAGAAAATTAAAAACAGTGCTCGTCTATTTTTTAGTAAAAAAGCTAAAGCCCAGACTAAGATTAAAGAGATTGTTTTAAAATTTAATAAGAAACCAAATTCAAAAGTTTCTATAAAAGATGTAGTTCAAATGGAAGTTTGGGATCTTGAAAGAAAAAAGCCAACAATATTTAGATTCAAAAAGATCAATACTAAGGCCAAAATCGACTTTATGGATTTTGAGTTTAAAGTTCCAGAGAATACAAACGTTACAAATTTCTAAAAGAAGTTAGGCCTTCCGAAGAAGGCCCCTAAGAAATAATCTAGAAATAATCGTGATAGGGCAGTCGTGAAGGGCAAAGCAATTCCATGCTTGGTGGGGTTCATCCATAAAATATTAAAATTAAAATTCATTTCTTTAGAGAGAGGTCCGGCCATGGACCAGGTTTCATCCGTAATAAAACCTAAGTGGGGTTTTTACGCCGCCACTTGGTTTAAGAGAGGAGCGTTTTCTTCTTCAAAAGTAGAGAGAAGATTATTTTCGCCTTCCGCATCCATGTGGAAGTAAGTTTCATCACCTAGGTAACAGTCTACTAATGTGTTTTCTCGTTTTGTTCCTAGTTTCCATGTATTATCTAGAAACGTGCACGAAAGAAAATTGCAGGTAAGGGAATTCGTAATGCAAAAATGACAATTTTCAAACGTGCACGCAACCAGGTTGCAACTAACAAACTTCGTAAAGCTGAAGTTGCAATTCTTAAACTTGCAGTCAATAAATTTTGTTTCTATAAAAACCGATGCTTGGATAGTACAATTCTCAAAAACAACATTTTCAAAAACCATATTTTCATATTTACCTCCAGCAAGTTGCGTATCTGCAATTGTTTGGTTTTTAACAGTTTCACCAACAACATACTTATAAGTACCTGTAATTTCTACATTTTTAACTGTGTTGATATTTATAATTGTTGTTTCCATGTTAACCTCCAACGTGCCTTGCAACCTGAAACCAGTATCTCATACCCGATGCAATGCGTCAAGCAATAAAATTGCATCAAGAAATTAAATTTCATTCCGATAAGGATATTAGTGGGTTGCATGTAATGTGAATTGCAATTTGAAAAGGTAAGTTATTGAAACCCGATAATCCGGGGAGGAAACTATGATTAGCTTTAACCAAGAATTTCTAGAGATGTTTTTAGGCGTTGTACGTAAGTATATGCAATTGCGTGGTGGCCTATCACAAAAGGAACTAGCAGAGAAAGTAAATGCTGGGATATCTACTATGAGTAGATTTCTTAATCAAAAAACTAAGGAACTTGATCCTCAGTTGATTGCTGCAATTGTTGCAAAATTAAATATACCATTGCATGAGATCATAGACTTCGTTGAGGAGGACTCGACGGCAATGTTTAAGAAGATGGTTCTTCTTTATAAAGATGAGCAAAGTGCCGATCAGTCTAGTGCCAATGCAGCTACAGCAGAAAGTGAGGCCGATAGGTTTGAGCAGAAGGTGGATAGCGAGAGAACTAAGCAGAAGACTTCGGCCAATATACGTGGGATTAAAGTTCCTTTTGGTGGTGAGAGTGATAGACGTACAGATGACAGAAGAGAACAAGCAAAGAGTAAGCGTGCAGGAATAACAGGTAGACAACAAGACTTCTTAAATGAATTTTTAGATCTTGATACAGATGGAAGAGATTTGGTTGTATCTACCGGTGAAGTTATAATTAAATTTTTAAATAGGAGACCATTAAAGCTATAGATATGAAAAAATTAATTTTTCTAATTATATTTTCTTTAGCTAACTCTGCTTGGGCCTATCCCAAGCATTTAGAGGTATGGTTCTTAAGTATAGATCGCACAAGTTTTATTGATAAGATTCTACCAAAACAAAAGTATTCTCCTATGACTGCAAAGTTGCAATGTCAGCAAATGGGGGATTACTGTTTTGATCCTCAGGTAGGTCTCTATAAGCTCGGACAAGGGGATAGGATTCAAGAGGCGATTGATTACCAGGATATGGATAAAGCAGAAAAACATAAGAATATTGATTCGGCTACAAGTTTAGATCGCGACATGATCAAGTGTGATAAGAATAGTGGCTTCTTTGATGTCTTTTGTGGAAAAGCAAAGAAATTAAGACAAGGTAAAAAACCGAAATTAGAAATTTGGGTAGATATAAGTTCAACCATGAAGCAAGTAGACTTTGAAAGCTTTGATCAAATGTGTAAAAGAGAAAGCTTTCTTAGAGGATTAAATGATAAGTGTCCACTAAATAAAAAGATGAAAGTCTATATGTTTGATGAGAGCCGTAAAGAACTGGGAGCATTTGATAGAGTCTGTTTAAATGCTGGCTTAAATCAAGTTGATAGAATTATGCGAGATATAAAAATCTCTAAAGCAGATAACCTTATAGTTATTACAGATATCTTTGAAGCAAAAGAAAAGTTTGTTAACTTTATTGAGATAGATGCTAAGGGAATTGCCAGAGGCATAGAGAAGCCTGTCTACGCCAAGGATCTCAAGAAAGATATTGCTCGCATGCAGAAAATGTGTAAATAGTATTACATGTTTAAAAAACTTATTTCATGGTCACATTCAGAATTTAATTACCTACCTTGGAGAAAGACAAGGTCTCTTTATACAACTCTAGTATCAGAAATTATGTTGCAACAAACAACTGTTTCAACAGTCATTAATCATTTTGATCGATTTTTAATAGAGTATCCAAAACCGTTTGATCTTGCTAATGCCTCTGAAGAAGAGATTCTTATTAGCTGGAAGGGTCTTGGTTATTATAGAAGAGCTAGGAACTTAAAAAAAGCATGTGAGTATATATGTGAAGTGCATGATGGTGATATTCCATTGCACTATGAAACACTGATTAAAATTCCCGGGATTGGTGATTATACAGCAAATGCTTTACTTGCTATTGGGGCAGATCAGTCTGCATTGGCACTTGATGCAAATCTGGAGCGAGTCATTTCAAGATTATTTGGCTTTAAAGAAATAAAAGGACCTAAATTACAGGCTAAAATTCAGTTAAGAAAACCGCTAGATTTAGAACTAGAAGAATTTGGAGGAAGAGCTATAAATGAAGCTTTAATGGACCTTGGAAGAAACTATTGCCAAGCGAGAAAAACAAATTGTGACTTATGTCCCTTAAAAGGGAGATGTTTTGCTTTAAAAAACAATATGGTTGAAGATCTTCCAAATGTTAAGAAGATGATAAAAGAAAAACATACGTTAACTCTTCTTCGAGTGTTAATTCAGAAAGATGATAACTTTCTTGTTTATAAAAAGAATGAAAAACAATGGTTAAGTGGCCAATATGAAGTTCCAACCTTTATTTTAGAAACAAGTGATAATTCTTTAAAACAATACCCGCACTTATCTGGAGACTTCTCATTGTTACCTGAGTTTAAAACAGCGATAACAAAGTATACAATTACCAATAAAGTCCTTTGGGTTAATGAAAAGGATTTAAAGTCTTTAAAGATAAACTTAAATGGATTTATTTGGGGTCATACTAATCTAAGTACAGCCTCAATGAAGGCCATTAAGTTATAAAACCGAGAAAGGGTATAAGCCGGGTCCTGTCTAGAACCATCATTCATCTAGGCCATTAGTTACCTAATGGCTCAAGCGTCCTACCCGCCAACTCTCACGAACAGTGATTAAACGTTGGCCTACATGGACTTGCACCCCGCAGAGTTTACCTGGTTTCACTACAGCCGAACTGTACATTCTTTCTGTTGCACTGGTCCTCAACTCACGTTGGACGGATGTTATCCGCTATGATTACTCTCTGGTGTCCGGACTTTCCTACTTGTCAAAACAAGTCGATAAGATAAGTCTGCAATTTCCTAAATTATTTTATATTCGTTCTTAAATAGTAAAAAAAACCCACTCATAAATGAGTGGGAAAAATTGCTATGAAAAAG
>CAXGOD010000249.1:0-4431 GCA_964011245.1 uncultured Bacteriovoracaceae bacterium
CACCTTCAAGTCTTGGAGATAAGGTGAGTGAAGAATGTTTTAATTTTGGTATTGGAAGAGTTGCGCCCAGTGGTAGATCAATATTTTCTAATCCAACCGAAAGTAAAATCTTTCCATCAATTATGTTAATTTTTGGGCCATCAATGCCAGGTATTTTTGCTGTTTCACCTTGGTTTAAACACGAGCTAAGTATAAAGAGTGAGAGAAATAAAAAGACTAGGTTAAATTTTGCTTTCATTACGAATTCCTTTTCGTTTAAGTATAGTTGAATGGCGTATCGGTGCTTCAATAAAGGACATTAGAAAAATATGAATCTTTTTTCCTCATACAGATATTATTTATATGTTAGGCGCTATATAACGCTTAGACGATGCAACAATATGTTGCAGATCATAGATTTTTAGTAGGTTACAATGCTATAATAATCGGGTATAAATCTTGTGATTTTAATTGCTTTTTAATAAATAATTGGAGGAAATATGAAATTAACATTATTAGCTGCTTTAGTTGCTTTAGTTGCTTTTGCTGGTCAAGTATTTGCTTTTGATGCTGCAAAAGAATGGAAAACAAACTGTGCTACTTGCCATTCAATTGGTGGAGGAGACAAAGGTAAAGTAGGTCCTGATTTAGCTGGTGTTTCAAAAAGACGTAAGCTTGATTGGATTGTAAAGTTTATGAAGTATCCAGAAGGGATGATCAACGGTGATGAAGAGGAAGCAGGTTATGAGAAGCCTGACCCAATTGCTAAAAAAGTTTATAATCTTTACAAGCCAACAGTTATGGCAGACCAAGAGCTAGATAAAGCTCAGATTCAAGCTTTATTAAAGTTTATCGACTCTAAAGGTAAAAAGCCTCAAGGTAAAATTTTAAAGGCTTTAAAATAATCTATGAAGTTTAAGTGTGATCGCTCCATTATAATCTGGCTTTTGATTGTATGTATTATGATCTTCACTATGGTAATAATAGGAGGGATCACACGATTAACTGATTCTGGTCTATCAATGGTAGAGTGGAAGCCAATTCTAGGTGCAATTCCACCAATGAATGAAGTCGAGTGGAATAGAGTTTTTGACCTCTATAAAAATTATCCTGAATATCAAAAAGTTAATTCAGGAATGACTTTATCCGAATTTAAGTTTATCTTTTTTTGGGAGTACTTCCACAGACTTTTCGGGAGATTAATAGGGGTTGTTTTCTTTATTCCCTATTTATATTTTGTCATTAGAAAAAAAGTTCCAAAAACATTAAACACAAAACTATTTATCGCTTTTATATTAGGTGGACTTCAGGGTTTAATGGGGTGGTATATGGTTAAGTCAGGCTTGGTAGACAGACCAGACGTTAGTCATCTCAGGCTTGCGGCTCACTTTGGTTTGGCTTTAATAATAATTGGTTATATATTTTGGATTATTTTTGGACAAATTATTCAAACAAATGAAGATTTTACTTTTTACCCTGTCATTTATAAATCCTTGTTTGCATTAACGATATTGTTATCAATTCAGATTGTTTATGGAGCTTTTGTGGCAGGACTTGATGCTGGATTAGCATTTAATACATTTCCAAAAATGGGTAATCATTGGATTGCAGAAACGGCTTTTACTATGAAATCGTTTTGGAAAGATCTTATTGAGAATAATGCAACTGTTCAGTTTATACATAGAACGATGGGCTGGCTTATATTAATAATAACTACAGTTGTTCTTTTCTTAGGAAAGTCTGTCACTAATAAAGTTCAAAAAAATTCCTTGAGATACCTTCTAGCAATGGTCTTTATCCAATTTGTGCTAGGCGTTCTTACTCTGGTTTATTTAGTACCTCTATCAATTGCTTCTATGCATCAGGCAGGAGCAGTTATTTTATTAGTTCTAACACTAAGGGCCCTACATAATTTTGCACCGAAGGAATCTTCATTTGCCTAGCAAAAGTTGATACAAAACAATCGTTTATCTCTAAAATCTGCTTGCCTAGTCAGGTATAAAAACTGATAATGTGAATTGAATTAAATTCATGGGGAATTATTTTGTCTTATAAGACAGTTTTGTCTTTTTACGCTTTGCTTTTCAGTGTTGCTGCCTTTGCAATAGGCGGTGCTGGTCCTTTAGAAAAAGCTAAAGGAACTATAGGTGCAAAAAATGAAAGACCACCCTTTATTGATAAGGTTGGTATTGATGAGCACCTAGGTGAATCTATAGATCTTACTCTTCCATTTGTTGATGAAACTGGTAAAGGCGTCACACTTGGTAAGTATTTTAATAAAGATATTCCTGTGTTTATGATGTTGATTTATTTTGACTGTCCAACTCTTTGCAATACGCATTTAAATACAGTTGTTACCACACTTAAAAACTTTGAGTGGGAAATTGGTAAAGAGTTTGAGTTTGTTGTTGTATCTTTTGATGCATCAGAAAAGTCAGAGTTAGCTAAAACAAAAAAAGAGTCTTATTTAAAAATGTATGGAAAGCCAGGAGCTGGAAAGAACTGGCATTTTTTAACAGGCTCTCAAAAAAGTATAGATAGTTTAACCTCTCAAATTGGTTTTCGCTATGCTTGGAATCATAATGAGAAAGAGTGGGCACATACAGCTGCAAGCTATGTGTTAACTCCAAAAGGTCAGATTTCATATTATCATTATGGGCTTAACCTTTTACATAAAGTTTTTAGACTTTCACTTGTGGAAGCTTCAAATAATAAAATTGGTACTGTTATGGATAGATTAATTTTGTTCTGTCTGCAATACGATCCAAATAAAAAAACTTATTCATTTTATGCATATAACTTAATGCGTGTAGCAGCTGTTCTTCTTGTAATTATCTTAGGAATTGTTTTCTTTCGATTTTGGCGAGAAGAGCGTCTGAAAGCGCAAGTTTAAAGGAAATGTGGTATGGAAAAAATTAGTGCACTTCTGTACAAACTATTTGGATTCTCTTTACCTGAGCAGGCCAGCACAAAGGCCCACTTAGTAGATGATCTTTATAGTGTTGTCATGATTCTCAGTATTATGGGATTTGTAGGTCTTATGGCCGCAATGACTTTCTTTGTTATTAGATATCATAAGTCTAATAATGATAAGTCAGCATACATTCCTCATAATGCTTTAGCGGAAACAATTTGGACGGTTATACCGACAATCGTTTTCGTTGGTATTGCTGTATGGGGGCTTTGGGCGTATTTCGATATGCATAAAGTTCCAGAAAATGCTTACAAAATTAAAGTTACTGGTAAGCAATGGATGTGGGAATTCACTTACGATAAGGATGGAAAAGAAGCTTCCGTTACCAACGTTATGTATGTTTCAGTAAACACACCTGTTGTATTAGACATGACTTCTGTTGATGTTCTTCACAGTTTTTATGTTCCAAGTTTTCGTATCAAAAGAGATACTGTTCCTGGAATGAGAAGCCAAACGACTTTCGAAGCAACTAAAGAAGGTGACTATAAAATTTTCTGTGCAGAATTTTGTGGGACTTCTCACTCAAAAATGCGCGGTATTGTAAGAGTTGTTTCTAAAAAACGTTTTGATAAGTGGTTAAACTTTGAAATCAAAGAAGCAAATATTTCAGATCCGATTGAGTTAGGTGCTAGACTTTACGCTCGTAAAGGTTGTGCTAGTTGTCACTCCATTGATGGTTCAACAATTGTAGGTCCATCTCTAAAAGGTATTTGGGGTGCAGAGAGAAACTTTGAGGATGGAAGTAAACTAACTGCTGATGCAGAATACATAAGAGAGTCTATTATCAAGCCACAGGCTAAAATCGTAAAAGGTTTTACAGGGGCTAGAATGAACTCTTTTGCAGGACAGCTAGAAGAGAAAGACATCGATCATTTGATTGAATTTTTAAAGACTTTAAAATAATCGGAGATTAACAATGGCCGCAAGTGGAACAAATTATATCAATTGCGAAAAAGGTATTATGTCATGGTTAACGACCATAGATCATAAAAGAATCGCACTAATGTACTTTTACACCATACTTGGTTTTTTCTTATTGGGTGGATTTTTTGCCATCGTTTTGAGAACTGAGCTTTTAACAGCTGAACCAATGTTTATGGATGGTAATACTTATAACAGAGCTATGACACTTCATGGTTCCTTAATGGTATTTATGGTTATTATTCCTGGGATCCCTGCATTACTTGGTAACTTTGCATTACCATTAATGATTGGTGCTAAGGATGTTGCTTTTCCAAAGCTTAACCTTTTATCTTGGTACTTACTTATTACTGGAGCTGCAGTAGCAATTCTTTCTCTTTTCTGGGGAGGGGTTGATACAGGTTGGACCTTCTATACACCTTATTCCTCGAAATCAGCAGACGCTGTAACCATGGTTGTTCTCGGTGCCTTTATTATGGGAATGTCATCAATTATGACAGGTCTTAACTTCCTAGTAACGATCCATAAGTTAAGAGCTCCTGGGATGACAATGATGA
>CAXGOD010000250.1:0-4370 GCA_964011245.1 uncultured Bacteriovoracaceae bacterium
GGTGGAATGGTAGACACGCTACGTTGAGGTCGTAGTGGGCGCAAGCCTGTAGGAGTTCAAGTCTCCTTCCGAGCACCATTTACAACAGTATTCGAACTCTGAAAGATTTCAAATACTTAATAGAATTTGAACACCATAATGATCTGAAAGTGTTACTTTCTCTCTATTTTTAACTTCTACAACAGGATCTTCAAAGCATTGCTGAGATTTACTAGTGACTATCATATTTGTCATAATATGATCTATACTCTGAGGCGGGCAATGAGCATGAATACCATTTATATTGAGGGGATTTTTAGGGTCCCAAGTACATAGATCTGAAGATAAGTTAATAAACCCATTAGTTAATAAACCCATTATCAATAATTGTTTGATAATTTCCGGCTGAAACTGTAGGTCCACAATTAAAATCACCAAGAATAAAAGATTTCTTATTATTAATGTCTTCTAGTAATTGTTCTATCTGATTTTTTCTCAGTATTTCACTTTGTGTATGCTCAGGACCTAATATGCCACCAGCTGTTAAGTGAATATGATAATAATTCATATTCTTAAGTTTAAACTTTTGATAACCAGTAGATGCAAAGAAACTCTCCTCCCACCTAGTTTTTTCAAATGTTACTTGTTCATAATCTGATATTTCTTTTTTAGAAAGAATCATTAATCCATTTTCCATGGATAGGCGAAAACCTTTATGTTCAAAATAGATAAAAGGATACTCATCTTTAAGAGCCTCAAAGAGATAGGCCTTATGATCAATATGATATATTTCTTGCAAGCAGATCAGGTCAGCTTGAGAGTCTATAAAAGCTTTAGGAAAAGCCTTTAAGCGCTCTTTAATGAAGGGAGTTGGTGTGAACAAACGAATTTTTATGAGATCGTACATCAAAAGACCAACATTGAATGTGATGATTTTCATACGACCTCAAAAATTTGATTTAAACTACTTGGCTTTTTTTCATTAATCCAAAAGTGATTTAACATAAAACCACCTTCTGAAACAAAGGAGTGAGTTTTTTCTTATCCTTTATTATTTAATAAATATATTCTCATGATTCCTGACTCTACTAAGGCAATCTTATCTTCCTCAGAGTAATCACGAATAAAATAATCCTTCTTTTTATATTCTTTCTTTTTAATTTTTTTTTTAAAAGGAGATAGGTCAACATCCGGATAAGATGGCATCATTGCCTTAAGAGTTTTATAGGTATTTTCGGAAAACATCTTAGTCTAAATTCATTTCATCGAGATAGTATTTTAATCTCTTTGCATCTTCTTTTAGACGTTTGATTTGATCCATAACCGTATCCGCCATAAGGCGAAGATCATCATCGTATTTAACCTGATAGTCCCATGGTTTTTGGTGATGAAAAATAAACTCTTCTTCTTCCTGCTCAAAAACGTCCTCATCATCAATGAGGTCATCGAATTCGGTAAGAAGATCATTTAGTGGATCGTCTTCACTAAAGTGTTTACTCGCCGGATGTGCCACTTCATGAGGGATAGCATCTGGGTCATAGTCCTGTTTGAACGATAATTTGATAACGTTGTCGTCACGTTCCGCTTCTGATGTTTGTTTCATTTCCTGTATTAACTCCTGTCGTGAAAATGTACTCACCTAACTTGTTGCATACTGTGTGCCAACATGCTGGTCTTCCACTCAAAAAAAACATGTATAATTACAAAGGCTTAGTAGCACTATGTAAAAAATTCCTGACAAAAGTCTAAACAACCCGTCAGAAATTCGTGCAAATAAATGGTCACTTAGAGCTTCCTCCAAAAGGAAAAGCAATATTGTCATCTTCGATATCTCTTTCAATGAAAAGAAATGACTTAGGAGGCTTAAAAGTATTTATCCAATGTCTAAATGTCATCCGATCCCCCTTCTAAATAACTGAAATACCATCAAAGATTAAGAGTCAATTAACAACATTGTATCCTGTCTAAACACCTGTGTTTAAAGACTTTACAGCAATATTTTTTCTCAAGTTTTTCCAATTTACTCCGATATATATTATTGGAAGGTCATATTAATGTTTTATAACTACAACCCATCAGACAAAGAGAATCGCCCAACTATGATTTGGTTAGGGGTGCTATTTCTAGCAATTTGCTGGACTGCCTTTGAAGCACCAGTAAGCTTTGTCCTAGATTACAAAGTTGAAGAGTTCAATCTTTGGTGGGATGGATTTTTCTGTACAATCTTTATGGTGGATATTGTTCTTCGTGTAACAAATAAATTAAAACTTCCTGATCACAATAGTAAATGGGATATAAATAATAACAATACTGAAGCAAATGAAACTAAGCCCTATCACAAGTCTTTGTGGTTACCTGTTGATATCATAACTTCACTTCCTTTTGATATCATTGTTAGTGCCCTCGGTTTTTCAGTCCCTGTTAGAGTACTTAGTGCTCTAAGACTTATGAGAATCGTACGTATTGTAAAACTAAGAACCCTTTATGATATTTCTGACTTTTTACCTAAATGGATTAAAGTTTCACTTGCTGTTACCGGCGTTCTTATGCTTATCCACTGGATTGCATGTGGTTGGATGATTGTAAGTCCTCAAACAGGTCTAGATCCAGTTACTTATTACAATATGGGCGTATATTGGACAGTAACAACTCTAACAACTGTTGGTTATGGAGATATCACCCCATCTACAAATGTTGCTAGGATTTATACAATGGCCATCATGCTTGTTGGTGCAGCAACTTATGGTATTATCATTGCAAACTTCTCTAGACTAATTATGCTTGCAGACAAATACAAAGAAGAAAGAAAAGAAAAAATGGCAAATCTTCACCAGTTCATGAGGTATTACAATATTCCAATGAGCTTACAGAGACAGGTTTACTCATTCTATAATCACCTTTTAACAAAAAATATTTCTGAAGAAGATAGTCAGATTGTAAAAGATCTTCCACAGGCCTTACAAAATGAGCTTCAGATCTATCAAAAAATTAAGCTAATTAGAAATGTTCACATCTTTAAAGAATGTACAACTCCATGTCTTAAAATGATTGCACAAAAGCTAGAGCAAACTTTCCACTCTCCAAATGAATATATCATAAAGAAAGGAGATACTGGAAATGAGATGTTTATCATAGGCCACGGTGAAGTTGAAGTAAGCATGGGTGAAAAAGTCCTAACCTCACTTAAAGCAGGACAATTCTTTGGCGAAATAGCTCTTCTAGAAGATACTATCAGAAATGCTGACGTAAAAAGTAATGCCTACTGCGACCTTTATACGTTTAGAAAGGAAGATTTCCTTGAAGTTACTGAGAAGTATCCACATCTTGGTGAAAAGTTTGACCATATTTATCAGAAAAGAAAGTCAGACAATAGAAATGTAGATGAGCACAAAAAAGCCGCGTAAGATTCCGCCTTTAAATCAATTCTATTTTTTGTCATAATTAGTATATGAGCAAGAATTGTAATCAATGCAAACACTACTTTATTACTTTTGATCAAACCGCGCCTAAAGGCTGTAGAGTCTATGGATTAAAGTCTAAGCAGATGCCATCTACTATCGTGAAACAGGCCACTAATGGCTCTGGTTGTCTGGGTTTTGAATTAAAAGATAGATTGAAGAAGAAGCCAGCAAAGAACCTTAATGACCCTTCTTTATGGTAGAAGTTTATTCATTTCATAATAACTAGCACCAGACTCTTTTATAATAGCACCACCTAAACAAAGCTCATCTAGATAAAAAACCACTGACTGACGTTTAGAGATAGCTCTTTGAGGTGTATCAAAAACAACTTTTAAATTAATTCCGTCTTCATAAACAGTACACACTTGATCTTGTTGTCTGTAACGGACTTTAGCTTTACACTTTAATGGAAACTTTGGAGGTTCATTAACCCAGCTTTGTTCAAATGCTATAAGTTCATCTGCGTAGAGAGCTGGATGTTTTTCACCTTCGGCCACAAAAACAATATTTTTATCAATATCTTTGCCCACAACAAACCATGGTCCACCTGGACCACCAAGACCTAAACCTTTTCTTTGTCCATTTGTATAATAACAATGACCATCATGAGGGCCTAATACTTTTCCTGTTTCTAAATGTACAAAGTCTCCTTTTTGTTCTTTGATGTATTGAGACAAGAATTCTTTAAAATTCCTTTCCCCAATAAAACAAATACCAGTGGAGTCTTTCTTAGTTGCAGTCACTAAATCAAAATCTTGTGCAATTTTTCTTACTACTGGCTTTTGAAGATGTCCTATTGGAAAAAGAACACTTTTTAAGACCTCTGATTGCATTGTATAAAGAAAATAAGTTTGGTCTTTACCTTGGTCTATTCCTTTAATGAGTAAGTCCTTCCCATCTTCAGTCAGATGCTGGCAATAGTGCCCATTT
>CAXGOD010000251.1:0-4368 GCA_964011245.1 uncultured Bacteriovoracaceae bacterium
CATTCTCCATTAATTGTTTGGAGGTATAGTAGAATGACTTACAGTAGCTGACAATTTTAATATCTAGGAAATATCAAAGGGTCTTGATGCAGGCAGTTAACACTTGAGTTAGGTCCTCTTGCGCTATATTTGGTGGAATGTGAATAAAGCCCGAACGGCAATTTCTTTTATCCTGTTGAGTCTTCTTGAGGCAGTGATACATGACCGTATTACAGACATATGTTCCCGCTGTAGAGCTGAGTTTCGCTTTAGTACCATTTATTAGGTTTATGTTTTCAATCATCTCTTTATTGGGAAGAGTGCTAAAAAATGACTCTTTGCCACTAGGATTTATTTTTGAGAATTTTTTTATAACCCCTGCGTTATCTTTGGTCTCACTATGTTGATAGTTTATACTAATGAGTTCTGGAGTTATTTCTTCTCTATTCGACGCGAGGCCAAGATTTATAATGACATCTGGGTTAGTTCTTTCAATTAGACCGTCTAAAACATGTATCGACTTCTCATACTCTACAGGAAGGATATGAGAGATAATTTTGTGGTTATTGATAACTAAATTATCAAAGTTTTTTACTAAAGTCTCAGTAGGATTTTCTGTATTTTCAGCAAAAGGGCCAAAGCCTGTAAGTAAGAGAGTTTTCATATTAGTAGTGTCTTTTACCTTTTCTTTTTTTCTTAAAAGTTGGGAGAGTATATCTAACACCAACTGTAAAATTAAATTCTTTAGCTGCAAGAGGAAGGCTATGAGTATTAACTCCACCTTGCCCACTAATCAATGAATGTTGGTACTTACCATATTCAACATTTGAAAAAATATAGAGGCTTCCACCATTATTGAAGTTGTAAATGTTGTATTGAAGGTCTATTCCAAGTTGATAAGTATTATGCCTTGTTTGATTTAATATTCCATTCGCATCAGTATTTCCACCCATTATATTATTACTTGTATGAGTCATAGCTCTTGCATAACCAGCTACTTGAAGCCTATTGATTTGAAATGTTATTGATGCTCCAACATCCACCTTCGTTCCAAAATCATTATTCATATTGGTAAACACCGGTTGAACGCCGTGATCTTCTTCAACAAGTTCAATATGGGATTGAGAGTATTCATCGAATTGATTAGTAAGCTTAGCAAAACCAAAAGATCCATAGAGGTTAAATATAAGTCTTGTTTTACCATCTTCAGAAAGGTCTATGTATTCGACATACTCCGTCCTTACTACATTAACACTCAGTAGCTTAGTTGATGTTTGGTTTACACCTAGGGCTTCTGTTTGCACCCCAAATAACTTCACACCACCTTTGTAATCAAAAGCTTTAAGTTTATTATTAAATTCCTTCCTAGCTATACTTGCTAAGTAAACTTCTGCGTTTGCAATATCAATGGAGTCAAAGGTCCCCTCTACTTCAACAGTGAAGGGCAGCATAAAGGTTTGGCCATCAGCAATACATTCTTCTCCCATGCATTTAAGGTTTGCTACCTCAAATAGACCTGAGCTATTTGCCTCTGCGCTTATTATGCCTCCTCTTTGAACTTGAGAGTAGGCTTTTGCCATAAAGATCATTGTTACAAGAATTATAAAATTCTTTATCATAAAAGACTCCAGATAATTTTTAATACCATATTGTTCAACAAGAAACCTTGCACCGCATTACAAATATCAAATCATGTAAAAGTTACAAAGATTAAGTACTTGTAATTACTGGTTTGACCGATTTGAATAAGCTAGAATATGATGTCTAGATGATTTATACGCAAAGCCTACAACTTAAAAATAAAAGCTTTATAACAATCTATGCTGATCAATAGCATATATTTGAAATAAAATTTAAAAAATCAAAACCCAATCCGAACCACTTAACGTTGCAAGCCTTAAAGCAATTGGAAGAGTATTTTGCGGGTAAGAGAGAGTTATTTAATTTACCTATAAAAGCTCTAGGAACTGATTTTCAACAAAAAGTTTGGAGTGAGTTATTAAAGGTAAAGTTTGGTAAGTACTTAACATATAAAGAAATTGCGCAAAAAGTCGGAGGAGTTAATTACTCTAGGGCGGTAGGGATGGCCTGCAATAAAAATCCATTACCTATACTAGTTCCCTGTCATAGAGTTCTTGGAAGTAATAAATCGTTAACTGGTTATGCTGGTGGGATTTCCCTTAAAAAATAATTACTTAGCTTAGAAAGTATCGAGACTGTTTAACAATTTGCAATTGTTTTGCTAGGATACTGCGCAAGAGAGAAATTCATGAACTCAAAGCTATTAAAGTATGTGAAAGGCAAGTTTGTTAAAGTTGCTGAGGACTTAGTTAAGAATCCGCAAGGTTTGAAATTCAAGCTCGCAAAAGCTCGCGAAAAAATTAATAAAAAGTCCGTTATGGATTCTCTTGGAAGTTATGTTGATGATCTAAAAATACTGATGCGTCTATTAACTGCTTGGATATCTAGAAAGTATACCAATGTACATACACAAACAATTGTCTACACCGTATTGGCCGTAGTTTATTTTGTAACCCCCACTGACTTCGTACCTGACTTTGTATTAGGCTTGGGTTTTGTTGATGATATTGCAGTTTTAAGCTGGGTTTTAGAGAAAATTAAAGAAGATGTTAAAAATTTTAAAGAATGGGAAGAGAGCTCTAAGAATAAAGTAAAAAGGGAAGCTTAGGATGAAGTTGTTAGTTTTATTATGGTTTGTGAGCTGTGCTCAACACCAAATTACATTGAAGAGTGAAGAAGTTGTTCCTTTTAATGAGTTTTCTAAGGTTAGTAGAGTTGGAAGCGGACTTAAAACAATTTCAATAAGTTCAACAACAGATAATAGGGAAAAGAAAGATCAAGTTGGAATGGCCTTAACGGGAGTTAAGTACAAAGAAACTCCCATTGTTATTAACTCTGTTGTTTCTGACTATGTAAAAGAATACTTAATATTATCATTAACAGATAGAGGATTTGCAATTAACAACATAGACGGAATTGGTCTTGATGTTGTCATTAATGAATTATGGGTTGAAGAAGTTATTGAGAAGTACCAACCTGAAAAAGCAAAATGTAAGGCAAACTTCACTTTTTATTTAAAAGAAGGAAACGTAGCTTGGAATGGTAATTATTGGACTGAGATTGTTTCGCCTGGAGATCTTTCCGATGGGACAGAAAAAATTGCACCTACTTTTGCCTCTTGCCTGAATGAAGTTGTAGAAAAGTTAGTTAAAGACTCAGCATTTATTAAAAATTTAAAATAAAAGGGAAAATATGAGTCATCAAATTATAGACGATTTAAATTGGCGTTATGCTTGTAAGAAGTTTGATCCAACAAAGAAACTTACAGAAGAGCAATTAAATGATCTTCTCGATTCACTACGTTTAACAGCCTCAAGTTATGGTATTCAGCCTTGGAAGTTTGTTGTTGTAAAAAATGCTGAAAAAAGAGAGCAGTTAATTGGAGCGGCCTATAAACAAAGACAAGTAGCAGATGCTAGTGATTTATTAGTTCTTTGTCGCCCAGCTGAGCTAGATGCTTCTGTAATTGATAGTTATATTGATGATATTTGTAAAACCCGTGACCAAAATAAAGAAGACCTTGAAGGGTATAGAAATATGATGGTTAAAGTAGTTGAAAAAGACGAGCCTGTAAAAGTCGCATGGGCAAAGAATCAAATTTATATCGCTCTTGGAACTTTGATGACAGCTTGTGCTGCAATGAGAATTGATTCATGTCCAATGGAAGGTTTCTCTCCTAAACAGTTTGATGAGATACTTGAACTAGATAAACTTGGATTGAAGTCAGTACTTGTATGTCCTGTTGGTTTTAGAGCGAGTGATGACAAGTATATTGATGTAAAGAAAGTTCGTTACTCTAAAGATGAAATTGTTACTGTTATTGAGTAATTATCGAAAGAACTAAATTAAAACTATCTCTTACGATATACCAGTGATGGTAACTTCCAGTATGAACTTGATAGATAAATGATGCCGAATTTGATTCGGCATTTTTTTTATGAATAATAAAACCGTTTTCTTCTGTTGTTTCTATAGAGTTTGCAACCTTCATGAATACATTTTTAGACTCATTGAATGGAGTGGCTCCATCAAAGAGAGTAAAGTCTAATCTTGTCTTTTTAGGTGCGACAGCAATAAGGTTTAGCTTTTTATTTGGAAGTTTAAACCACGATGTGTATTGAGCTGTTAGAGGTGGATTATAAATTGCATCAAAAAGGTTTACCGAACTAATTATTGTCGACATCTTATTAACTGTTCGTGCCAGTGTTCTTCCCCCTCCGCTATGAGCAGAAAGGTGAACTTTCGCGTCTGGGTTCATTTTTGATTTTATACCTTCAATTAATTTTTCAAAGTTATCATCATGCCTAA
>CAXGOD010000252.1:0-4353 GCA_964011245.1 uncultured Bacteriovoracaceae bacterium
AGGTGCAAGTGTGATTGATGCTGCTAGAGTTAAGCTAAGAGTAAAGTTAAGTTTCGCCATAAGTAGATCCCAATTCTATTAGTAAGTCGTCACAGTATTAGAAGCAAGTCCTTTGCCAATATTTACAGTGCAAAAACAAAGGGTTGTAAGGTTTTAATAGGCTTTAAGTGTTAATTTTCTGATAGGTGTATAGATTTTAGACGATTTTTTGTGAAGGCCGTCTATTATATATGTACTTTTAATGAATCTGGCTAAAATAAAAAAGCCCCGATCTCGGGGCTTAAACTATTGAAATTATGATGATTAATTATGCTCTTCTGTGAAATCTTTGGGCCTGCTCTCTTTCCATTTCCTCAGCTACTTCTATACAGAATTCAGCCCAAGGTTGGTTCTCAAGTCTTCTATGCTCGATCTCATCACCTGATTCAAGACAAAATCCATAAGAAGCATCTTCAACTCTACCAAGGGCAGCGTCGATTCTTTTTAGTTTTGCCATTTCTTTTTCACGAATACTAAATGAAACTTGTTGATTAACAGTACTAGTTGCTAAGTCTCCTTCATCTGCAGTATCGTCAGTATTTATTTGTAAGTCTTCGAAATTACTAAGAACACCACTGTTTAAAATCTGGTTTCTGGCATCTAAGAGCTTGTTTTTAAAGTATTCAAGATTCTTCTTATCCATTTTAGGTCTCCTCCTTGAACCAAAATTACGCCTAACTCCATTAGGCCCTTAAATTTTAGCCTAAGTACCGTCTTAAGATCAACTAAGTTTTTACTAGGCAATTATGTGTAAGTATTTGTTTGAATCTTATAAAGTCGATGGTTTGACAGACCTCGTTATAAATTAATATGATGAAAATTAGACCATAAGATTTATTTATGATGAAAAAAATATTATTTGCCTTGGCCATCTGCTCTTTTGCAATTGGTTGTGGGAAGAAAATTAATAACTCAAAGTCTGGCTCCAATGGAGGCGGGGATCGTGATGGGCGCGATGACCAAATAACTAATACCCTCAGAAAATTTATTCAAAAACAGACTCATGAATGTACAGATGAATTGCACTGTAATGAAAGTGTGGCCAAGTTAGTTGTCGTTGATAGACAGAATGTACGATATTGTACAGGGACCCTAGTTAGTCCTGATGTGATTCTTACTAGTGCTAGCTGTTTACCAAAAAGTCTAAGAGTTCCAAGTTTAAAGTGTAGGGCAAATATCTTTACTATCTTTCCCAAGACGACCTTCTTAGACAAGCAGGTAGTAAACTGTAAGCATATCGTTTCTAGTGACACTAATGAAGATGTTGATCCGGCTCTATGGAAAAGTGACTTTGCATTCATAAAACTAGATAGAAGAATAAATAGAAAAGCAGTTCGAATTTCTAGAAAAGGACTTAAAGAAAATGTGCCTTATCGTTCTTATAAAGTCGATTTTGAAAATGACTATGATGCTTCTCAAAAGCTGAGTTATTGTTTTCCGGTCTATAATAGTTACGCAAATCCATTTTCAACAGGAAAGTTTTCACCACTAATCTCGGTAAGGGATTGTGAAAATATTCTAGGAAATGGTGGTTCTCCACTTTTCAATTTTTCTGGAGAGGTTGTAGGGATCTTTAGTGGAAAGCTAGATAAAGGTGTTGGCTCATATGTAATAAATAGAAATTTAATGATTGAGCCTATGGCCCCTATCCATCATATTGCAAATACGGCTTGTGTGAAGTTACCAAAAAGTTACGATGTCGCAGGAGTTAACCCAGATTGTAAAAAAGGTATTACGACGGCGTTATTAGATAAATATAGAAATAAGATCTTAAAGTCTAAGTTAATCCATAAGAAAAATATGGAAGATATTAAGGAAGAACTTGAATCACCAATTAAATATTTTAAATGGAAAGTTGATTTCTTTGTTGACTCAAAAGGCCGTACTTATGAGCCTCACTTTGTTAAACCAAAATGTTTCTTTGATATAAAAACATGGATCGGAGAGTTCACAAGACGTGGCGGAAGGATTAGACCTTGGACAACGGTTAAGGTTGATGTTCCTCATTTTAGACTTGAAACGAAGCTAGATAGAAGGTTAAAGCCAATTTCTTATATTAATAAGAAGGGATCTAAAACATATTCTATAAGTTTTAATCCTCGTTATGCTTATTATCAGAACAATACTGTTGTTCAAATTAAATCTGAATTTCTAGGACGTGAGCATGACCAACGATTTGATGATGTTACAGATTCTTGTTCTCAATACTGGGAGTAATCTATGAAAACCTTTTTCATTATTTTTCTTTTATCATTATCAGCTTTTGCAAAAGAGACGATTGTTTTAGAAATTGGAAAAATGCAAAAGTTTCAAAAAACGAATATCAAGTTGATTAAGCTAAATGATTCAAGGTGTCCGAAGAACGCACAATGTGTCTGGGCTGGAAACATACTTGCCACAGTTTTAGTAGGTAAAGAAAGTAATATGACCTTTGCTGTTGGTCCTTATGATGCTCTTGAAGAAAAAGAGGTTCAGGGGCTTAAAATAAAAATTCAAAGTGTAGATCTGAAAAAGAAATCAGCTACGTTTGAAGTGTCACCAATAAAATAATCAGAGAAAATCATGAAATTAATAATTTTGGTCTCATTTATTCTGGCGAGTATTGCTCATGCTGATTCATTCTTCCCAAAAAACTATGAAACATCAAAACAGAGGTTTCTTAAAAAATCTAATGAGATTTCTAAAGTGTATAAAAATGTTATTCAAGGGGTAATCCCTGTAGGATCTGAAAAACTTACAGTGAATTATACGTATATTCCTGCCCAGGGAAAATTAAATAAACTCATTATCATTTCTTCCGGAAATCATGGGCCTGAATCTTATGCAGGAGCAGCTCTTCAACATCAGTTTATGGATAAAACTCTTTATAAAATTGATGCTAATTACACAGGGTATCTTATTATCCATGCCCTAAACCCTTGGAGCTTTAAGTATCACAGACGGGGAACTGAAAATAACGTTAACTTAAATAGAAATTATGAGCTCACTAAAGATATTTTTAAAACTCCAAACGATGGCTATAAAAAATTAAAGCCACTTCTTGAAAGAAGAGTGTCAATAGAAAAAATTGAGTATCCCTTGTTTGCTTTGTTAAAAAAGATGCTTTTTGAAAGTGGTGTTACTCAACAGTCTTTAACAGAAGCGATAGGTCGTGGGCAGTATTTTTCTAATACTGGAATTAACTATGGAGGAGATAATTTTGAATCTCAAACATTAGAAGTGATTGAACTATTAAAAAGAATCGCACCAAAGTATTCAGAAATTTTCCATATCGATTTACATACAGGTCTTGGGGATAAAGGTGTTTTACATATTATGACTTCACCAAAGATGAATAAAGCTTCCATTGAAAGATTACATAAAGTATTTAAACCTAAGCTCGATAAAGATAATTATGAGTTAACTCCTCCTGGATCAAAAGGCTTTTATGAAATCTTAGGGGACTATAAGAATATCGCTTCAAGAGTTCACCCTGATAAAAAAGCTATAATAGTAGGGTTCACTGCTGAGTTTGGGACTGTAGGTAGAGGTTTAGTTGGAAAGCTTAAAACGGTAAACAGATTGATTTTAGAGAATCAAGGTCACTTCGCGGGATATGGAAATAAGTCTGTTCAAAAAGAAATACAAAAAGATTATCTCGAATTGTTTTATCCAAGTGATAAACAGTGGCGTGACGATGTTCTCCGTAAAGGCCACTACCTATTAGATACACTTGTTAAAAGATTTATCAAAGAAACCTAATTACTTTTTTTGTTTTAGGTCTCTCCAACTCTTACCTTTTCTACGATGATAATTTTTTTGCCAATAATCTACGGCCTTTAGATGCTCTTTATAGGTAGGAGTAAAAACATGCGTTCCATCATTTTTAGATACAAAGTAAATAAAGTTATGGGCCTTTGGAGCTAGTACCGCTTTAATTGCAGCAAGGCTTGGATTGGCTATCGGTCCTAAGGGAAGACCACTCATTTTGTATGTATTGTAATCTGTTTTTTGAAGAAGATGTTTACGTCTTAAGTTTCCGTCAAATCCTTCCCAAATTCCGTAGATCGTTGTTGGGTCTGCTTGAAGGCGCATTTTCTTTTTTAGTCTGTTGAGATAAACACCAGCAATAAGTGGACGCTCCCACTTTGCTCCTGTTTCTTTCTCTACAATTGAGGCTAGGATAATGGTTTCATGTGAATTCAAAAAGGTTTTAGAAAAGTCTAAGCTTGCGACCTTTTGTTTATAAACTCTAATCATAGCTCTTACGACTTCAGCAGCTGGAGTCTTGGGTGCAAATTTATAAGTATCAGGGAATAAGTATCCCTCAACTGA
>CAXGOD010000253.1:0-4353 GCA_964011245.1 uncultured Bacteriovoracaceae bacterium
CAATGTTAGGTGATGAATTAATTATGGCATTAGTAGCAAGTGATAGAATTTTAATTCCTACTCAGGCACAAGATTACTCAATCGATGGGCTTGAAGAATTAATGGATACTTTTGAAATCATCAAAGACTCAGAAAATCCTGGATTAGAATTTAATATTATTCCTTCAATGGTTAATGCGAGAAGAAAGATCGAACAAACTCGTTTAGAAGAACTTTCACAATCGTTTAATGTTGCAAGCCCAATTAGAAACCTTGTGGATATGCAAGAGTCTATTTCATTAAAGAAGCCAGTATTCTTGATGAATAGAAAGTCTAAAGGGAAAAAAGACTATAAGAAGCTTTGGGATTCTTTAGGTCTAATGTAATTTTAAATTAATTATTGAATGGAGATAAATTATGGCAAAAGAATTTGCTAAGCGTGTTTCTAAAAGAAATAGAGATAAAAAAGATATTACAGCTCATTTAGATCAAAGAATCTTTGAGATGAATGATGAAAAACTTCTTCAAGGTGCAAGACTTGATGATATTGAACTAAGTAAAATTACAGTAAAAAAACAAGTAAGAACTAAGTTTAATGATGACTCTATTAGAGAACTTGCAACAAATATTGAAGAGAATGGTTTAATACAACCACTTGTTGTTCATAGAGAAGGATCAAAGTATGTTCTGATCTGTGGTGAGCGTCGTTTTAGAGCGATGAGCACTTTAGAGAGTATGAAAGCCGCTCCTTGTTTTATTCTAGAAGATAAGTCTGATGAAGAGTTAATGGCGATTCAATTCTCTGAAAACTCTGCAAGAGAACAACTTCACTATATTGATCAAGCAGATTCAATCTTTGGTTACAAAAAGTTAACTGGAGCAAGTGAAAGAAAAATTCAAGCAGCTCTAGGTATTTCAAAATCAGAAGTCCATAGATGTATTCTTATTGCTAAGATTGCTAAAACGGTAAAAGAAGCTGCTAAGATTCATAACACTGAAAAATATGTTTTATTAGAGTGGTCAGCTCTTGAGTCAGGAAAATTAAAAACTGAATTAAGAAAAAAGATTGTTGATGGTGAAATCACAAAAAGACTACAGCTAAAAAGAGCGATCAACGCTGGTGGTGGTGTAGTAAAAGCTTCAAGTAAAGTTAAAGCGAAGAAAATAACAACGAAGGCCACAGCAAAGAACGTAAGTGCCCAATTATTTATGAAGGCAATGAAGGAAAAGTCCAAAGATTCAAAAATGGACAAGAAAACTCAGGCAATGCTTAAAAAGCTTATGGCAGAGGCAACAGAGATGCTGGATATCGACTAGAAGATAAAATTACCCTATATAAATCAACCCACTTTATTTCTACAATATTAGTATGAATAAAGTGGGTTCTTTTTTATCAAATTCAAAATCTCAAAAAACTGCGGCAACAGCTGCGGCAGCTACTGGAAAGAAAATTCCGAAGATGATTAATGGTAAACCTAATCCAGCTTACAAACTTCAGTTATCACAAAAATCAAAAGAACTTAAACAACAATTAGAAAACAAAGATATTCCAAAGGATACAGCTGGAAGTGCACCGGATATTTCTACAGAACTACCAGACACACCTGTTCCTGATGTTCCAAAAGTTGACCCAAAAGAAGTATTAGAAAAAGCACAAAAAGCTAAGCAGGCCAAAGAGTTAGCAGACACTGCGAAACTTAAAATGCAAGAGGCAAAGCTCAAAAAAACACCAGCTGTATTTTTTGTAAAAGCATTTGAGTTTGTCGAAAATGATATTTTTGCTAATGGCATGAAGTCCATGGCAGAGGCCAGTGAAGGAGCCCGTTATTATTCTTGGGATCAAAAAGATACAATGTTAGATCAGATTAAAAAACGTGATAAAAACCAACCTGTCGTTTTAGTTGGACATGGTTTTGGAGCAGATACAGCAGTTGAAATTGCACAAGAATTAAATACGATCGAAAATGGATTTAGAAAAGTTGATTTACTTGTAACTTTGAACTCATCAGGCTTTGATAATGATTTTGTTCCACAGAATGTTGTGAAGAATTTAAATTATATCACTGCTGACAATGGTTGGACTGATGATGGCCCAAACATTGCCCTTGATTATAATCGAACAAAAGTAGAAAATTTCTTGAGACCTGAAGGTCACGATGATCTAGATGAATCAACGACAATCCAGATGGATGTCCTTGAGGCCATTAACAAAGTTATATAACACTTATAAGTGGTACTCCGCTTTTCTAATCATCTTTGATTTGGCATCCTCAATTGATTCATAGCTGTAATAGATATGGCTTCCTTTATAGCGAAGAGGAGTTACATTGATATAGCCCTCGCAAGCATAAAGATCTCTATTGTCTGCTTTGGCCCTAGCATATTCTGCTTTAAAATCATCTTTGATTTCTTTAAACTTTCTCTTTAATGAAAAATAAGTAAATACCTTTTTAAGTCTAGGTGTATGATATCTTACTTCCTTTCTTGACCCACTATGATGTCCAGATACTGCATAGCCACGAGCATCTCTAAATTTAGTTTTGATTACATATTTTTGATTAATGCCAAAAAAACCAGGCTCAAGTCTTTTAAATGGCTTTGCGCATTTTACTTTTTTAACTATTCCACAAGTCATATTGATGCTGTAGCTACTAAAAAGTCCATTAGCTAGAACTGTTTGAGAGACTAAAGTAAGAGTAAGTGCTAATACAAGTTTCATGTTTTTCCTTTGTAAATTAATTTTTTTTAATCTTAGATGTTTTATAAAAAGTCTGTATGGTTTTTGAAAGAATTTCATAGGCTGTTAGGTTTTTCTACATTTTCAACAAATCAACTTTGGCACGGCATTAGCAATATATATAATAGAGAGAGCGATTATAGACCTGAGAAATCTATAATATCAATGACTTATGTCGGAGAGAGAAATGAAGAAATGTCAAAAAACTAAACACTTTACGAGCTTTGTGTATATTTTGATCACAGCTTGTTTTAGTCTTAGTACATTCGCACAAGTATCGGTTTTGGGAAGAAAGCCGGCTAACTTCGTACCAGATGACGATATGATTATCGTGCCGATGGTAGTCGAGCGTAATTTTATCGAAGAATTCAATAATAAGCATCAAAGTCAATTCCGTAATGCTCGTAAGAGACTAGATTACTGGATGTCACAAGAGCAATATGCAGAAGACTATGGTCTTGAGGGAACTGGTGTTGTTAGCCTTCCAACGGCGGAGCAAAAAGAGAGATTTTTTAGAAGAAATTACCTTCGTTTCCTTCAAAAGGATGTGGAAAGATCAAACCAAGCAGTTGTGTCAGAAATTGTGAATGACTGGAATACGGATGATGAGATTGATTCAATTGAGGCTAATGAGCAGCGTGATGACTTTATTGTTAAGGCCAAAAGAAATAAAGGTCAAAGAGTCTTTACGGCGAAAAAGGAAGTTAAAGTCGCTGGGACAAGATTTAAGTTTGATATTCAGCCAAGAGTTGAAATGGGGATGGTGAAGCTTAGGGTTGATACGCCATATTTTCAACTTAGAGGCTGGTTAGGTATTAATGGTAATCAAGAGGTAAAGATCTCTAGAAGATTTGCAAGTACAAATACAAAGGCTATGGTTAACTACTATATTGAGCAAAACAGATTGTTAAGTGTTGTAGATCAGCCATTAGTAACTCATTGGTCAATGCGTCTAACTCACGACAAGATTGTCTCGGATTTTGACTCGATCAATCAAACTGGGCTAAGTGAAAATAATAGTCTGCAGTTGAGATTTGGGATGGGATTTTAATTCCCCCCGTGATAGATTTGCTTGTTTTTAATATAATAAATTAAGCAAATATTTAGACCGGAGAGAAGTATGAGTCTTTACCACAGTCCACTTTATCAGGACGCCTTAGCGCAAATGGAGCAAGCTGCAGAAATTATGCAAGCAGATCCAAATATCGTAGAAAGATTAAAATATCCAAAAAGAGCAATTCAAGTTTCAATTCCTATCAGACTAGATGATGGTTCTGTAAAAACTTTTGAAGGGTATAGAGTTCAACATAATATGACTCTAGGACCTGGTAAGGGGGGGATTCGTTTTCACCATGAAGTAGACCTTTCTGAAACAACAGCTCTTGCAATGCTTATGACTTTTAAGTGTGCTCTTGTTGGTCTGCCATTGGGTGGAGCAAAAGGTGGTATCAAAGTAAATCCAAATGATTTATCGAGACAAGAACTTCAAGGTTTAACCAGAAGATATGCAACTGAGATCGGTCCATTTGTTGGGCCAGATAAAGATATTCCAGCTCCAGATATTGGAACAGATAAACAAACTATGGCCTGGTTTATGGATACTTATTCTCAGATCAATGGCTATGCAGCTCATGGGG
>CAXGOD010000254.1:0-4325 GCA_964011245.1 uncultured Bacteriovoracaceae bacterium
GGGTTTTTAGTAGGAACTAAGTTTCCTTGTTCATGAACAGTGTAGCTACCATCAACTTCAACATAAGCATTTTGAGCACCTTGATGACGATAGAAGTCTTCCGGGCTCCAATCTTCTCTTGGGATATCAATATCCTCTTGGCCTTTTGTTAATGCTGTTAAGTGTTCTTTAAAAACTAAACGGTCTTTCTTAAAACCTGCAGTGTTTGCGTTGGCTATATTATTGGCAATAGTTTCAACTTTTCTTTGTTGAGCTATTTGACCAGATAATGGTACCCAAATATTTTTCAACTTTGTCCTCCTGACAACCGCATTCACTTCAAGGATCATCCTAATCCTTTCACACCTTTATTTTAGCAAGTGATGTGCCAAAATATTAGCACGGGCAAATTTTATCCCTATAGGTTAAGTCATTGTTATTACTTGGCAATAATATTTGTTTAGAAGTGCTTTTTGACACGGTGTGGGATATTTTTGCCTGAACTTTGGTATTAAATGACACCTCTAAATCGATATTACAGGATGTTAGAGTTTAATTAGCTAATGTACTGTGATAAAACTTAATTACTTCTATGTGACAAAATGCACAGTTTAGATGCCATTTTTTTGACATAGATTGGGGGATATTATGGCAGAGGCCACTAAGAAAAAGAATTTTGAAGGTACTTTGGAAAAGCTTGAGAAAATCGTTTCGGAGTTAGAAGGCGGTGAAGTATCACTTGATCAGAGTATTAAAAAATTTGAAAAGGGTATTGACCTTTATAATGAGTGTAGGGATTTTTTATCAGATGCTGAGCAGAAAATAAAAGTTCTTACTGACTCTCTGAAGGAAGAAGAATATCAAGAGAATGAATAGACTTTTTTTTTTATGTATCATTTTTATCATAGGAGCATCTTGTACGCTACAGCGTGGGAGTGATTCAATATTTAATGAGACAGTAAATCTAGAAAGTTCAAATCATAAAATTGAAGTCGATCCTTCTAATGAAAAAGATGATACATATGGACCCAATCTTGCTATTGAAGCTGAGCAAACTCAAAATAAAATTAGTCAACGTAAACCTGTTATAGCACTTGATCTTGTTCCAGCCCTGTATGCCTCGTTAGGTTATATAACTTTGTTTAGAGAGCTAGAAAAAAAGAAAATATATCCAAATATCATAAATACAAGTGGGTTTTCTTTAGTTATTGCAACTCTATATGCAAAGTACAAAAGTGCTAGCAAGTTAGAGTGGAAAGTATTTGCTCTCCTTAGGCAACTAAAGGGTTTAAAAGTTCATACCTCTGATTGGTATCAAAAGATTGAGGGATTTTTAAAAGAAGAGTTTAAACATACCCGAATTGAACAGTTAAAAGTTTTAATTACAGTTCCATCTTCAAGTGTAAAAAGACACTTAACAACTACTGGCCAGTTAGTAAAAGTTGTAATGCAATCAATAAAAATTTCAAGTTCTAATTCCTTTATTAATAGACCACACTATGAATACGCTCATAAAATAAATGCACTAGGTGTAGATCTAAATTTTTTAATAAGTGCTTTTCCTGATAGGTTTAACTTTAAAATTCCTAATGGTTTTGCCTGGGGCCTTTATACAAGGGTATCAGGGGTATTTAATGGATCGGGTATAGAAATTTTAAAGATTCGAAATGAGATAGAGTTTGTTGATACACTACCAAATCTATCAGACTTACTTATTAATACTAAGTCTGATGTCACTTTTATTTCAGATAAAGTATCTCAAGATGTAGAAGACTGGATTAATAAAAACAACTAGTTCAAGGTCCATTAATACTATATAATGACATTTAAAAAGCTCAAAGGATTGTTGCGTTTGAAAAAGTTGCTGAAATTAGTTTTCGTTTTATTTTCACTTGGTTTCTTAGGTGGATTATTTGTCTTAGGGATGATCATATATATTTCATTTGATCTACCCCAAATTAATTCACTTTCAGATTACAATCCTCCAATCCCTTCACGTATTTATTCTAAAGATGGTGAGATTCTTTTAGAGCTTGCTAAAGAGAAAAGAGAAATTGCGCAGTTTGATGATATTCCTAAGCGAGTAGTTAATTCATTTTTAGCTGCCGAAGATGATAATTTTTTTAATCACTCAGGTGTAGATTACATTGGAATTGTTAGGGCCATGCTTAAAAACATTAAGGCCGGTAGAATTGTTCAGGGTGCAAGTACGATTACTCAACAAGTAGCTAAGTCTTTACTTCTTAGTTCAGAGAGAACCTATTCAAGAAAGATCAAAGACTTATTACTTGCAAAAAAAATTGAAGAAAGGTTTTCAAAACAGGACATTCTATTTTTGTATCTAAATCAAGTTTATCTTGGTGGTGGATACTATGGAGTTAAAGCAGCATTTAGAGGTTACTTTCATAAGGAGTTATCCGAAGCTACGATTGCTGAATCAGCCTTAATAGCTGGTTTACTAGTTGCTCCAGGGAAATACTCACCATACGTAAACCCAAAGTATGCAAAAACAAGACAAAAGTATGTTCTTGGACGCTTGTATAAAACTCAAAAAATTAGCCAAAGTGAATATGAAACTGCACTGAAAGAAAATATTGTTATGAAAGCAAGAAGACCTGTTCCGCTTAAGGCCGGGTATTTTACTGACTGGATTAGGCAAAGATTAATAGAAAAGTTTGGTAAAGAAAACTTAATGAGCAATGGCTTTGAAGTCGTTACAACAATTGACTGGGCCCTACAGAAAAAAGCAGAAGATGAAGTTTTAAAAGGTGTAAAGGCTATTGATAAGCGTCAGGGATATAAAGGACCACTTAGAAAGCTTGAAACTGAAGAGCAGTTAAACGCTTTCTTTTCAAAACAAAGAAAAGATATCTATAAAAGTAAATCTAACTTTTTCACCTTTTATGAAGATGGAACTACTAGAAAAGAATTTGAGTATGAAGAAGGTGAGTTAGAAAAAGTACTAGCTATTAATACTGCTAAAGTAGATGAAGTTAAAGCACGTTACAGGAGTAAATTTGTTCCTGGAAATATTAAAGAAGATAAGCTTTTAGAACTTGTTGAACTTGATAAGAATTACCAAGCTGTTGTTATTCATGTTGATAACAAACAAAGAGCAATTTATGCTCAGTTTGCTGGTGGCGTTAAAGCCATTATTCCTTATGAGAAATTTCGTTGGGCACATACAAGAGAAATTTCAGAAGAAAGAAACTATTGGAGTTACTTAACTAAGCCAAAGCAAATATTTTCTAAAGGCGATGTAATACTTATAAAACTAATTGGTAAACCACAATCCTCTTGGAAGCATATCTACGCTGATTTTAAAAAAGCAAATAAAGATAAAAATCTTCTAAAACTTATTAAGGGTGAAGAGTTTTTTCTGGCGGAACTAGATCAAGAACCAGAAGCTCAAGGGGCACTTCTTTCAATTTCGCCACAAACTGGGGAAATTGTTTCAATGGTTGGTGGAAGCGATTTCTCTAAATCACAATTTAACAGAGTCGTTCAATCCAACAGACAGCCTGGCTCTTCATTTAAACCACTTATTTTTGCCGTTGGTTTAGAAAATGGCTACACACCAGCTTCCGTTTTACTTGATTCACCATCAGCTCTTGGTGGTGTAGATGACACTTTAAGCTGGAAACCGAGAAATTATGATGGAAAATTTAAGGGTCAAATGACTTATAGAAGGGCACTTGAAGTAAGTAGAAATATTCCAACAATTCGCCTGACACAAGATGTTGGAGTTAAACGAATTACTGACTTTGTAACTAGATTGAATATTAATGCTAGCCTTCCGCAGGATCTTAGTGTTTCTCTGGGGTCATTTGGTATGAACTTATTAGATTTAGTGAAAACCTATGCCATTTTCCCAAGTGGTGGTCGTGTAATTAGACTGAAGTCAATATTGAGTATCAAGGATAGGCATCAAAAAGTTTATCACTACGATGAAGACACTGAACTAAACAAGAACTTATCAAAGCGAGAAGAAAAAGCTGACCAAGCTATGATAAAAGCCCCAGAAATTAAAAAACCTGATGGAAAAGTAACAGATGGTTCAGAAGAAGAAAGAGTAGAGGATAAAATTGATAAGGAAGAACAAAATCCATTCCTTGTTAATTTAAGTGATGAGCAAGTTTATGACCCAAGACTGGCCTATATAATGTCTAACTTATTAAAAGGAGTTGTCCAAAATGGTACTGGTAGAGGAACTAGGGATATTAGTTCTTTTATAGGTGGTAAAACTGGAACAACTAATAACTATGTTGATGCATGGTTTTTAGGCTTCTCTTCTAAGTTAGTTACAGGAGTATGGACAGGCTTTGATAACAATCAAACTCTTGGAT
>CAXGOD010000255.1:0-4320 GCA_964011245.1 uncultured Bacteriovoracaceae bacterium
TTCCACGAACTTCGTTAGCTCCTACAGCTGACTTATCCCAAATACCTTGATGGGCCTTCATGCTTCTATCCCCTAATTGACGAGACAAAGCTACAATTTCTGCGATAACTAATTCAGCTACACTTCGAGTATTAGAGTGAGGAGCATTAAAAACAGGAATTCCTAATTTATTTGCACTAACAAGATCAACTTGGTTAGTTCCAATACAAAAACACCCAATACCTAAAAGCTGTTTACTTTCTTCTAAAACTTCTTTTGTAATTTTTGTTTTAGAACGCAATCCAACCGCATCAAAATCTTTCAAAAGTGTTATTAATTCTTCTTTTGCAGGAGCATAAGTCATAAGCGTTACCTCATGTCCTAAGGCCTCAAGGTTTTCCTTTGCAGTTGGGTGAATATTTTCTAAGAGTAGAACCTTGTACTTGTTTTTCATATCTATCCTTGAAGAAGCAACGCTTCGCATTGATAACCTATTGTAATTATGTATAATATAGATATAGTTTTACCTTAATTATCAATATTTTTAAAGAAAAGATCACTATAATAATTTCAATCCATATGGCCTAGATGTATTATCAAACGTATATATAAGTTTATGAAAATACTATTACTTGGAACCCTTTTTATAATGCAATCTGCCTTTGCCCAGACTCGATACTGTAATGAAGTGATTTTAGCTTCTGGTGGTGATAGCAAGCATATGACTACTTATGCGGGAGAAGTTCTAAGTAGCGGTAGTGAAATGATGGATGAGCAAATGGCGCTTAACACGGCAAACCTCATGAACAAGGAATACGATTGTTCAACAGTTCTTGATGAACAGAATGCAACAGTTACTTGTTCAGATGCAGTGTTAAAAAATCATAAGATCTGTAATATTGAGACGATTTATGGTTTTTATTTTGTCTATAAAGACTATGTAGACACTGTTCATATTACTTTTAGTCGTTGGGATTAATTCATGAAGTTATTTATTCTATTAAGTCTTATTTCTTTTAATATCTTTGCAGCAGACCTTACTGTTGAAGTTAGAGGTATTACAAACCAAAAAGGTTTTGTTCGTCTTGCGATGTATGACAACGCAACAGACTTTCCTGGAAACTTTGTAAATGCAATTGAATCTGAAAATATGTTAGCTAGTGGATCTAGTGTAAAAACAACTTTTAAGAATTTAAAACCCGGAACCTATGCCATTTCAGTGTTTCACGATGTGAATAATGATGAAAATTTAAATACAAATATGCTAGGAATTCCAAAAGAGCCTTTTGGCTTTTCAAACAACCCAAGAATCTTAGGACCACCAAAATTTAGAAAGTGTAAATTCACTATTTCTGGTGATAAAACAGTTGTTATTAGACTAAAAAGATTTTGATACTGCTTGGTGAACAAAATAACCAACACCTAAAAGAACCACTCCACTTACATAACAAGTCCAAAAATTTAAACTAAATTTCTGTGCTAATAAAAATGGTATAAAGAATACTAGTGATATTGGAGCAGCAACAAAAACACTTTTTGCATATGCAACTGATTGCGCTTGATCATTCCACTGCATATGCGAGAAAGCTAAGGCCAATAAAGTAGTTAATGGTAATGCTGTTAAAAATCCAGCGAGACCTGTTTTTTTGTTCGATAACCAAGAGACAAAACTTATTAAAACTGCAGCAACAATAATTTTTGCTATATGTAATCCCATTAAGCAACTCCTATCTCTAATTCATTTAAGTTAAGGGCCCTATCTAATAACTCTCGGTAATTATATTTTTTATCAGGGTCTAAATTCCCCTCAAGAAACCTTTTAATTCTCCAAAGACCAATTGAGAAAAAGCCCACTAAGATAGCAGACTTCAGATATTCTTTTTCTATGGTTATAAGCTTTCGTCCCTCTTGGTACCCTTCAATAAACGCTGACATAAGATCCATTGAAATATTATCTCTGCTTTCATTTAGACATGTTCCAGAAATAGCAATACCAAGATCTAATATAAATCTTCCACGCCCAGCTTGTTCAAAATCTATTAAGCAAACAATATCTTTATTTTTAAAAAGAGAATTATCATAATAAAGATCCCCATGAATAATTCCAACTGGAAAAAGGTCATAGGGAATTTTTTGAAGTTTATCAGGAAAAATCTCTTCAAATACTTTTTTAAAATCTTCGGGGGAACTTCCTGATTCACAATATTCATAAACACTCATTCCACCATATCCAACTAAGGTATGAGGACGAATCGAGTCTAAGTCTTCTTTTTTAATTTCTAAAGAGTGAAGACCTGCCAGCGCTTTACCAACTTGAAAACATGAGCTCTCAGTAACGATAGGTGGAACTCCATCTATAAATGGAAAGAGCACTCCATAGTGACCATTATGCTGGTAGATTGACTTACCAGAAATTGTTTTAAAGGGATGAATAGAAAGGTCGTATTCATACTTTTCTAAAACTTGGAGAATTGTTTGTTCATTAGTAAGTTGTTCTATCGTTTTATCATTAGATATTTTAAGTAAAATATTTGTGTTATCTTCAAGTGTAACTTTATAATTACTATTTGAAGTACCTTCAATTGTCGCCTTAAAACTTATAGCTTTGTGTCCAAACTCATAATAATTAAGGATTTGATTTATTTCATTTAAATCAATTTCTGAATAGATCCCCATCTTTACTTTCCGCCTTCGTTTATTGGATAAATGATTTTGCCATCAATGGTCTCAGGCCTTCCACAAATATAATACTCAGTTCCATTTTCTATACTTTGTTGCATTTGTTCTAGCATACTATCATTAGAACCATTCAGTTTAAAACTAATCTCTGGCTGAGAAAGATCATTGCCAGATAGAACCTTAGTAATTGATTCTTCTGTGTAGTCTGCAATATATGTAAGAGAATTCTTGTAAGTATGAACAGGAGTTATCGCTGTTAATAACTTAAGTGGTGCCAATTGGACATGGATATTGATTGCAGCACTATTCCACTGTGTTGCTCCATATTGTTTTGTTATTTTTAGAGTTAAAAGTCCCATGGCCTTAGTTAATAATCCTAGTCCGGGATATTTATTACCTAACTGAGAGTTTAAAGATGAAAGATTATGTCCAAACCAATGGTTCTTTTCAACTGTAGGAATTGCAATATACATTGATACGGGAACATAACCCGTATAGTTTGAACTTAAATTCATTTTTTCTTTTAGTGATTCATCAATTTCACTAGCCGGTATTGCTAGTCCTGTTATAGCTCCAGGCATAGCACTACAATCATAAAGTACCCACCGGTCCATTCCCATGCCTTGGTCACTAAAACTAATATCATCTATTTTAGTAATTAAGTTGAAAAAATCCAGAGAGCTAGTTTTCATACAATCGAAAATTAATTCGGGATCAATAGGAATACCTAGGGGCTTCAAATCAAAGGATTCAGTATTTTTAGCGTTGCAAAATAAATAAGGTTTCGCTTTTCCCAATATATTTTTATATTTTTGAGTTATCATTAACAACTATGATAAAATGCTTAGAACATCTTGTCATATAAATGAATACCTGAGTTATTTAAGGAACTATTATGTCTGATTATAAATATCTATTTGAACCACTAGACCTTGGTCACACTACTATTAAGAACAGAGTTCTTATGGGATCAATGCATACAGGACTTGAGGAAGCTAAAAACGGATACAAAAAAATGGCTAAGTTCTATGGTGAAAGGGCCAAAGGTGGAGTTGGGCTTATCGTAACAGGTGGTATCGCCCCTAACTTTGCAGGAAGAACTCAACCTCTTGCCAGTCAATTAAGTTTTCCTTGGCAGGTAAAGCATCATAAAGTTGTTACAGATGAAGTTCATAAAAATGGTGGAAAAATCTGTATGCAAATTCTTCATGCAGGAAGATATGCTTATAGCCCTTTCGCTGTTAGTGCTTCAAACTTAAAGTCACCAATTAGTCCTTTTAAACCTAGATCAATGCCAACATTAGAGGTTAAGAAAACCATTTGGGACTTTGCAAACTGTGCTCGTCTGGCGCAAAAAGCCGGTTATGATGGCGTAGAGATAATGGGAAGTGAAGGCTATCTTATAAATCAATTTATTGCTAAAAAAACAAACCTCCGAACTGATGAATATGGCGGAAGTTATGAAAATAGAATTCGCCTAGCTCTGGATATTGTTAAAGCGGTTAGAAAAAAAACGGGTAAAAACTTTATCATCATCTTTAGACTTTCTATGCTGGATTTAGTTGAAGATGGTTCAAGCTGGGAAGAAGTTATAGAACTTGGTAAAAAACTTGAGGCGATAGGTGTTGATATCATTAATACTGGGATTGGTTGGCATGAAGC
>CAXGOD010000256.1:0-4315 GCA_964011245.1 uncultured Bacteriovoracaceae bacterium
TGTCCACTAAATCCAGTTTTTAGATGATCTACAAAAGTTAAAGTACTTAAAGTATTATTAATATCCTTAGAACTAATCTTCCATTTGAATTCCGATTCTTTTTTCTTATCTTTTAAATAAATATTACCTTTTGCAACAAGAACTTTACCCAGTAATGAAGTTTCATACTTCAAAACATCATCAACAAGTCCAAATTTAATATACGAATTTCCTATGGCCTTATTATGAACTTTGGATTCGCTTATATTCACTTCCGTCTCAATATTTGCACGTCCACCAATGACTTCTCCCTTCACAATTCCACTAAGTTTCCCCGTTAAGGTTGTTGGTATTTTTGTAAAGTTATTTATTTCAACTAAAGGAATTTTATTAATATTTCCCCATATAATTAAATTTTCTGAATTAAGGTTATAATTTATTCCGCCTTGGATGGCTCCATTAGCCTTTGTTGCATACAGATTTTTAACTCCAAAGATAGAGTCTTTTAAAGAGTATTGCAGCTGAACAATATCAAAGCTTTCACCATAGATGAAGTTGTTTTGCCCCATAAACTTACCATCAACAATAAGCTCATCCAAACTCAACTTCCCGGCTAAAGTAACCTCTGTCTGCCATTCGCCATAAATTTTATCTACTGGAAGATCAATCTTCTTTAAGACTGGAGCGTACATTTTATTTAACTCTGTAAGCAGAAACTTCTCTTGGCGTATCTTTGAGTCAACACTTAAATCAAGCATATTCAATTTGAAATAACCATTTGTTTTAGACTGTCCTGTTTGCGCTTGAATCTTATTTATATTCAAATTGTTTTTATTAAGGTCAATTACAATATTACTTAGAAGTTTATCCTGTTTAAAACCCTCAAAAGAAAACTTTTCTAAATTTGAGTTCAACTCTATCTCTTGTACTTTTTTGTTTACTCTAACATCTATTTCAAATTCTCCTGCTCCTTCAATATCAAAGTTTACGATTTTACCTATCTCTTTTAAATTAATCTTACCCTTTTTAATGTTAAAGTTTACATCACCATCTTTTACTGTTCCCAAGGTCTGAAACGTTGTCTTCTTAATCTCTGCATCCAGTTTTATTACGACGTCACTTCCATTAATATCGAAAGAGCCACTTCTAAGATTAATTTGCTCCGGGTTTAGTAAAGATTGTTCCCCATCACTCAAAACTAACTTCAATTCATCAATTTTAAAAGATTCCTTTAGCAAAAACTGAAAATCATTGCTACCAAGTTTAAACTCTACATCACCACTTAATTTCCCCTTCAAAATCCCTAATGAGTCCTTTAGAAAACGAAGAGCATTAGTCATCTTTAATTTTTTCGCTGTTACATAGATATTTTCTTCTACAAACTTCTTTTTCTTAAAATTAAAAAATTCGAATGGTCTGTTTAGTTCTAAAAAGCCTCCATCGTGTTCAAGTTTGAATTTTTTAAACACTATATTTTCTTTATCCAACTCAATATTCATTTCAGCACGATCTGCATCTGCAAAATCTGTTGCAACATCACTAAGTCCTATTTTTGCATCGACATAATAATCCTTTAATGACCCTTCTGTTTCAAAGTTTATATTTGCAACGCCCTTTGTAAGCTTACCTACATTTGTAAAATCTAAGTATTTATGTAGTTCTTGTATATTTCCCTTAACCTCACCTTCTATTGTCCACTCAGCTGTTTCTAATAAATTATAATCTTCGACATCCCCACTAATTTCTATAAGATTCATGTTTTTTGCCAAAGAGATTTTTTCTATTTCTATTAACTCATCATAGATTCTCGTATCAAGATAAACTTCATCTAGGACCTCTTCAAAAAAGTTCATTTTACTAAGGTTAAAATTTCTAAGTTTTAATTTTAATTGTATATGCTTTTTAAAAATCGTTAACAAAGCATGATTGGTTACTATGGAGTTTTTGTTATAATTAACATTAATCTTCTTCAACTCTATATTATTTATTGTAAATGGTAATTTTGCCCTTATTTCTTTTAGCACTTCAGATACTTTAACATCTATTTTTAGCTTCTTATTTGAATCTGCTTTAGAATCAACCTTACTCTCCATATTGTTGACTTTAAGAACACCATCTTTTAAGTAGAGTTTGTCGACTGTTAAGTCTGTTTCAAACAAATCGAAAGGATTAAATGAGACACCTAACCCAGAAACCTGAGTGCTATAAGTTAGTTTTTCATTTTTCTTACTTATTAATTCTACATTGTTGATTTCTATTCCAGGAGGAAAAAGTTTGAAATTCACCCTTTCAAATCGAAGATCTGCCCCTAAAAACTCTTTTGAGTACCTAGTTACATTCTTTGAAAGAACCCCCGCAAAAAACTCTGATTGAACAAACTCCCAAATTCCCACAAAAGAAGAAAAGACTACTAGTATAAATAAAAGTAGAATTTTATTTATACTAGTCATGGAGAAGTTTCTCCTTTAACAATCTAAAGTCGGGATTAAATGTACTAATCAAGCTTAATATATTTTGAGCCTCTACATCCTTATTCATTTTTTGATATGCCATTGCCTTTAAATAATAAAAAGGGATTGATTCTGATTCAGTTAAGTTAAACTCAACAAAAGCTTCATTTACGGTTGCTATTACATCCGTGTATTTTTCACTTTTATAGAAAATCTCTGCTTTTAAATAAGATGCATTGGGGGTTAACTCAAGTTTTTCAACTAAAATTTTAGATGAGTCAATTAGTCCTAACTCTAAAAAAGCAATAACAAGATTTTCTTTTTCTGATTCTAAATCATGCATTCCATGTCTAACTAAGCTTTTAAAATACATTTCATTTTTATCAAGTTCTATTTCTTTTTCATTTTTTAAATATTTTTCAAAGATGTTCTCATCATACTCATCCTTTGTTCCTTCTAGGTTGTAACTAGTTGGGAAATATTGTTGTTGTTTATTTTTAACAACATTCACATTTCTTTTAACTGTGAAATATTCCATCAAATTATAAAATGGTGACTCCGGTGAAAACATCCCTTTAAAATTAAATCCTTTGATATAATCTATCAATAATACCTTAGTTTCCTCATCTCCAAGCAACGGCAGTAAGTAAGCTAGTGATTTTGGATTTTTAGAGAATAAAATCATAAGGCTTAAAAGTTCTTTTTTCGAGATTTTATACTCAATCATTCCAAGTGCATGGTTCTTTATAGTTAATAACTTTTTGTATGCAATTAAATCAGCTAGGTTTACCTCTCTTTCATTAAGTAAATTGTAAATGTGAAATAAATATTCTTTTTGATTCTTCTTTTTTGCTTCTATCTTACTCCACTTTGAACATATAAACTCTTCTAGCTCTTTTAACTCTATTAAAGCTTCTTCTTCATTACCTAGTTCCAAATGGTACAGTATCAAAGAGAAGCGTGGATACAATAACCATTTACGTGTCTTTTTTAACCATTCTAAAAAAATTTTTCCATGTGTATATATTTTATCTGTAAGAATTTCTTCACAAGCCTGTTGTGCCAAAAGATCAAATTTAGATATATTCGTAACATTCCACAAAGATTCAAGATAGATTTTTTTATAAACGAAACTCTTTGTGTTCATCTTTTCATACAAGTTGATAACACTTTCATTTTCATTAAGAGTTGAATACAGATTTAACAATTGAGTTTGAAATTTAAATAGTTCGGTTCTATTTATTTTTTTATGAATTAATACAAGATACTCAAGGCAATCTTTTTTATGATTGTCTTCATTAGAGTTTAAAACTTCCTGTTTAAAAAAATTACTACTTTCAACAAGGTCACCCTTATTAAAAAGCTCAATAGCTTCCTGCTTTAACACTCTACCCTCTAGGTTACGTAACTACTTATTATTATAGCATTTTTTCAGCTAAAAAATTCGTATTGTACGTATTTTTCCTAAAGGATTCGTCTTTTAAAATTAACTTATGAAGTTCAATATTAGTACTGATTCCACCAACAACTGTTTCATCCAAAGCACGTAAAGATCTATTGATACATTCTTCTCTTGTGTCAGCTTTTACAATCACTTTAGAAATCATTGAGTCATAGTGAGGCGACACTCTATAACCAGTATAAATAAAGTCATCTACTCTAATACCGATACCACCAGGGCGGTGATAATGAGTAATCAAACCAGGAGAAGGCATTGAATTTACAGGGTTTTCTGCATTAATTCGAAACTCGATTACATGGCCTGAAAACTTAATCTCTGACTGTTTGTATCTGAGTTTTTCTCCCTGTTCTACCCTAATCTGCTCAGCTATTAAATCTATTCCACACCTTTGTTCCGTTACGGGATGCTCAACTTGAATACGAGT
>CAXGOD010000257.1:0-4273 GCA_964011245.1 uncultured Bacteriovoracaceae bacterium
GTCGAGTTTCTCTCCACGCCAGTATTCATCTTCCATATCTCCTCGATAGGTGATGAAGCGAACATGTTCTTTATGGTAAACCTTAACAGAGGCCTTATGAGGAAAAGGACGATTTAAAATCTTAACTTCTCCGGCCTTTATTTTCTTTTTTATTTGCTGCCTAGAGAAGCTCACAAGAAAATGGGCGCAGTATTGATCAAGACGCATTCCATCTTGATCCTCATCTACTGAATAGATGGCTTCATAAAATTCTGTTGTAAACTTCTTTGAAACTTCACCCATTATGAAGCAATATCATAACGCTTTTTAATTAGATACTTTAAAGTATTTATAGCACCCTTTTGTGTATACCCAAACTTTTCATCTAAGTCTTTAATGATCTGCTGAATTTGCTCGCGTCCTTTATCATCTAGACCCGTTTTTATTCTTTTATTTTCTTTTTCATTTTCAAGCTCATCAATAAAGTAAACGAGATTACGTCCAACTTTATCAATAATTTTCTTTTGTTCATTTCGATATGACTCTTTAAGCTGCTTGACAACCTCATCTAGAACGTCTGTATAAATAATCTTAACGCCAGGGTTATCTAGTGCGAAAGCTCCAAGTTTGCTTAGAATATGAGATCTAAAGCTATCAGGATTTTCTTTGATATGAATATTATTTTCAAATTCTTTAACAAAGAACTTATCTGGCTCTTCGAATTTATTCGTTACAGGATTTTTAAGCTTTTCTCTCTTAATCATTGCATTAATATGTATAACATATTTTTCAACGTAATCTTCATAAGATCTGTTGTCTACAAGTCCTAAAGATTCTCTAACTTCTCGATCGAACTCATTAAGACAATGTTGCTCAACAAGATATAAGAACTTTTTAGGGTTGTGGTAATCACCTTGGGCTCCAATATTTAAAAAGTCGTATTCAGCTTTTCTGTCTGATAACTCTTTTAGGAACTCGATAATCTCTATAAAGGTAACAGTTTTTTCATCATTACTGATTTCATAGATAATCTGCTTAACTTCTCTTGGAGAAATACCAAACTTCCCTTCATACATTTGGTCATTATCAAACTCTTCAGAAATTTCTTCAAAACCAATACGAAGAAGTTGCTTCTGTTCTTGGTTTAGATATTCTGGTGTTTGACCATTAGCAATATAAAGGGACTTATCTAGTGGAGTTACTTTGCATGCAATTTCACCTAAAGCTTTGTCTTTATAGTTTTTAGCTTGTGGATGGCGCATTCTTGTCATTACCGCCCATAAGCAAAGAGCTTCGAGGGCATGGGGTTCAAAGTTTGCTTTATCTCTAACATGTTTAACTTGGTCTTTATAAATAAGTTGCTCTTCTTTGTAATCTAAAAGATAGGGAACTTTTAAGAAACTAAAACGGCCCTTGAATGAATTGAAATCAGGATGTTGTTTAAAAGCGGCCATATGAACTTCATTAGAACTCCCTACAAAAAAGATATCTAGTTCGGTAAGAATTCCTTGCAGGTTAATATTCTTTGTTTCCATAGTCATGAGTAGGTATTTAAATGTATCTAATGGTCTTTTTAAAAGATCAGAGTATTCTAAGATACCTCTATTTGAAAGAATGACTTCACCATTAAGGCTGAAAAGGTTTAGGGATTGTAGGCTTGGTGGAAGACTTGCAAGTCTTTTATCCATCGTTATTTGTTGTAGTTTTGCATCCACATGTAATTGCGGCTCAATCGTAGCAGCACCACTTGAGTATCTTTTATCAATAAAGAATCTTTCTACTCTAATATGTTTAAAAACTTGTTGATAATCACCTTTATAACTTTTTAAAAGTGCATCAAAAATAAGGCGGTTTCTTTTTGAAAGATCCCCGTTGTAGAGATAACTTTGCTCCATCGATTCTAAAGATTCTGGATCATCTTTAAAAAAATCATGAATCATCTTCTGTCTTGTTTTAATTGGAATGACTAGAAATGGGTGATCTTTTAATTCAGAAGCTAAAATAGCACTAATCTCAGCATCGTCTAAGTGGGCAAATGAACTTATATGCTTATTTGTTTGTTTTGAACTTAAACCTAGGCTTCCTTTGATATAGTTATCTATTGGAAAGATCCAACTAAACGTAAAAAGAGCACCTTCTTCTTTGTGAGAGTAGTCTTCCGCTGTTTTAATGACTTTTTTAATTAATGATGACTTTGAAGAACCATTTGGTCCAACGAGTAGTATGAATTTGTTATTAAAACCTTCTTCTGTGAAGTTTTTTAGGTTTTCATATATTTTTTCTTGAGTTTTAAATTGACCGGCAACTGCTGGCGCTCCTGGATGTTCTCGTTTGAAAAGATTAAAGTGACCTTTTTCATTCACTCCAAAATGTTTAAACATATCCTGAAGATACAATGCGGTCGTTCGCAATTCTCTGTTGAAATTCTCTTGTAGAATCTCCATATATTCATCAAATGAAAAAATTTGGTTAACTCTTTCTTCTTCAGTGTTTACTTCTTCTAGCCAATCCATATAAACTTCCTATAAGTATGCAAAAAACATCCAAATTAATTATAACAAAGATTTCGTTTTTCGTATCTCTAGTTCTGTTTTTGCTCGTGGCTTTTTACCTGTCTGGTATGCTTTTCTCGGGTAATAAAAAAGAGAAATTAGAGAGAATTACGCATCACACATCTATGATGGTAGAAAAGCTCAATTCCGTATGGAAAGAGGGAGAGCTTGATATCGTATCAAAAAAAGAAACAGCAGAGTGTAAGAGTCTACTTAACTATAAAAATCAAGTAAGTGGAGAGTTTTTTCAGTGTAATCCTCTTTATTTAAATTGTTACCTCAGTGATTTTAACTTCAAAGGCTTTAGGCCACTTAGATTTAAAAAGAGGTTTTTTGAATATGATCATTTAGGAAATCTTGTTGTGACACTTAACAAGCAAGATAGTTATTTTAGATTGAAGCTTTTGAATACTTGTCGAGATGTTTTTCTTCCCAAAAAGAAATATTCAGCAGGCCCTAAAAAAATTCAAACCTATGTGTGGGATAACTTAAATGAGCTTGTGTATATTGATAAATATTACGTAACAAATCTTGATATTATTGAATGGAAAAAAAGAGCAGGTAAAAAAATAAACGAAAAAGAATTGAAAAGAGCTCCCTTTGAGCCAAATACTTATTTAAATAAAGATGAAATGACTCAGTTTTGTTTCTCTCAAAACAAAAAAGTTCTGGAAAGTAGATACTTTGATGCAGCTTCTTATATTCCTAATAAAAATGACAATCCAAAAATTGTAAAAAAGTTTCCTTATCACTGGACCAAAAGAAGAACTGTGGAGTCTAAGGATTGCTTTAATGTTTATGCTAAAGGTTGTGAAAGCAAACGGGACTTTAAGTTTTTTGAGGGACTAAGTACAAGCTGGATGGGAATTCATTATGTGCTAGGTGGTTATATGGAATACCTGCCAAGTAAGTTCGATGGTGAAAAAGATATTAAGGTTTCTAGCTTTTACTTTGATGAACAGAGTAAATGGCACCAAATAGGAATTAGAGGGAAGCTTGGAAAGGATAATAGTACACGCTCACAACAAGACATAGGAGTAGCATTTAGATGTATGGCACTTCGTTAGTAATACTTTTATTTACTCTATTATCTTGCCAAAATAAGGGCGTCGAATCAGATTTCTTCTATGAAACAAATAGAAGGTGGATTGCTGGGACTGAAGTTTCTTGGGTTTCAGAGCACTATCAAGAAGACACACCAATAGTAAAACCGAAGGGAACTTGGCAGGCAGTTATGAAGGTCAAATTTCTAGATCAAAACTTTTACGAGGTTACTGACTGTGTTTTTTATCAAGTACCCTCAGATGATAATGAAGGTGTGTTGAAGGTCATTGCCAATAGATCGAATATGCCTTGTAAAAACATTATTGGAGAAGAGGAATATGCTAGGTTAAAGGGAATTATTAATTTTGGTTATGAGAGAAATTTAGATTTAAATGAAAAAGTAAACTTAATTCTAAAAATTGATACTCATCGATTAAAATATAACTTCTTAAACTTTGGAAAAAATGAACAACAAACCGAACTGTTAAGTTCATCGGTCAAAAAAACAAAAAACACAGGGATTCTTATTTCAAGTGATGTGAATTATAAAGTGAGGCATCAGATCCATGCAAATGGAAAAGTATGCTTTGATGTAGATCATAATTGTTCGGTTACTATTAAAAATACATGTCAGCGCTGTAAGTTCGGATCCTATAAAACAATATCTGCGGCATGTAAGCGCAAGTATAGGCAGGTTT
>CAXGOD010000258.1:0-4256 GCA_964011245.1 uncultured Bacteriovoracaceae bacterium
AATAGCATTCGTATTGCGCTTATCTACGTATAAGCGCAGTCCTGCATAGTCAGATGAATCCTCGACCATATTTTTAAGGTAATGATACATTTTTTTATAGACGCCTTGCTTTCTGAAATCCTTAGCAACGTAGACAGAGTGAATCCAAAGGACAGTTTTATTTCTCCAGTCGCTCCACTCAGGCACAGTTAATAAACATGCTATGGGTTCATCATTATTCATAGCAACATAGTAACAACCCTTTAATGGGTCCCTAATAACAGCTTGAACACCAGCGGTTACGCTATCCCTACTAAGGTCATAGTCCTCTGTTTCTAGGGCCATATGTATTTGTGAATCGACAATGAATTGGTGATATGTACTATCTTCAATTTTTTCTATTTTCATAGTTCTATTTAGAAGTCACTTATAAGATTAACTAACTCAGAGTCATCTATAAATGGATTACGATTTCCTTGGATTTTTTCTATCAAAGTATTTCTTCTAACTTCTTCAGAGTCTACAGGATCTAATATATTCCATTGTCTTAAAACCAATTCTTCATAAGCCTTAATTCTAAGGTCATATCTTAGAGAGAAGTAAAAAAGTGCACGAGCTACATTTCCTTTATGATTAGCTGGTGGCTCAAATCCATTTTTTCTTGCTTCATCAATACGCCCATAACGTGAAAGAGCACAGTTTGGAGTAGCTGATCGACCAGACTTAAATTCTCCAAATGGAAGGTTTCCTCTTTTACCATTTGCTTTCGAATCTGAAGGAAATAAGTGGTGAAGGTCTGATTTTTGAAATGCTCTATTTTCTCTTTTATTAAATCTTGATTGTGGCCAAGTATGTTCAACGTTTAATTCATTATGATTAGGCATTGTTCTTGGACTAACTTTTTTTCTGTATTTGATTCCACAGTAAACATCATTTACATAAAAGCCCTGTGAGTCTTTTAGAATATAGATTTCTTGCATTAAGTATTCACGTGATCTTTCATATTCTGTAAGTGGATTATGACCATCTTTAGTAAGTTCTTTGATTCCATACCAGTAAGAGTCGCGAAGGATTTGAGGTTCCGCTAAAGCAGTGTTTAAGGTCAAAATTGATAGAACAAAAGCTAAACTTATACGTTTCATTAGTACCTCTAATATGAATTATGAGGTTTTTTACAATATAGAGTGCTAAACAACAAAGTGCGGCGCGTTATTTCTTCTTTTTCTTGAGATTTTTCATGTTTTCTTGGTATTGCTTTAGAACTTCAGGGTCAATTGTGTCTAATTCCACCTTTCTAAGGGAATCTCTAGAATTTCTAAAGGCTTCACATTCGTGTTTGATTCCATCAACTTCAACAGGAACCTTCTTTCTACCTTCCTGCATCCATACAATCTCTTTACCACAAAATTTACATCTGGCCATTTGTTAATCCCCTCATTGATATCTAGGCATAGTATTATGGCATAATAATATTAAATTCGCTAATAATTCCATTATCCACTCTTTCAATATGAGCTTCTTTAAAACATGCTTTAAATTATGATAATAGGTATCAGCATAATCTTGTGGATGACTTAGGTGTATTTTACCTCGAGGCCCCATCACCCTTTGCATCTCCCACATAACATTTATATTTATGGGTGCATTTTCTAGATGTATGGCATCTACTACTTTTTTAGGTAGTGGAATATTGTTTCCACTTCCTGGAACCCAATTCGGAATTATTCTTCCAGCTTCACCAGTGGTGCATGTTATTGGTTGTGGGTTTAAATTAATCGCTCCTACATAACGCTCTTCTCCGCCAATATCTAATATCACTGGTAGTTCGTAATATTGCCTGTAAGTAATTAAATCTTCGGCTACATTAGAAGGGTTTGCCTTATACTTTAAGGCCATCGTAAAGGCCTCTATACAAAGACCTGACTCACTCGTTGGAGCGAATGCTGGTACTCTATTAACCTGACTAGCATGAGCGCAAGATACAAAGCTAAAAAAAAAGATCAAAAATAAAACAGGCTTCATCGTTTATATTATCGGTAAATAGTTAAAATGATTCTATTACCCGACCTCTGAGCTTGGTTTTTGACTTCAAACAGTTTCTTACAGCTATTTAAAATATGTATTTTGATTGTTAGGATCTTGTGAAGATATAAAATTTATCGCTAATCAAATAAAACAAAGGATTGTTTAATGAAAAAATGGATTTTAGGATTAGTTCTAGCGATCAGCGTTCCAGCTATTGCTTGTGACATCGACGGAAAAACTGGATTTGCTCCAGAAAACAACATGAACATTTCAGCAGACACTAAAAGCATCAATGGTATTGATGAAGTTGAATTCAACGCTGTTATTGATGAAATCAAAGCTGTATATGAGCCAATCATTAAAGCTAATGGTGATAAATTCATCATCAATAGAAAGTGGAATGATGGTACAGTAAACGCTTCAGCTCAAAGACAAGGTAAAAAAGTAATCGTTAATATGTACGGTGGACTTGCTAGACATGACAAAATCACTAGAGACGGTTTTGCAATCGTAATGTGTCACGAAATGGGTCATCACCTAGGAGGAGCTCCAAAAATTGGTGGATTCATGGGTAAATGGGCAAGTAACGAAGGCCAATCTGATTATTTTGCAACATTAAAGTGTTTTAGAAAGGTATACTTCAAGGATAACAATATCGAGAAGATCAAAAAAATGAATATTGATCCAACTGTTGAAGGTAAATGTAATGCTCAGTGGTCAAACCTTGATGATGCAGCTCTTTGTAAAAGAAGTGCAATGGCAGCAAAATCAACAGCTGACTTACTTGCGAGCCTTAGAAATACAGGTGATACTGATTTCAATCCACCAGATGGAAATGTTGTTTCCAGAACAGATAACAGACACCCAGCTGCTCAATGTAGATTAGACACATACTTCGCTGGTTCACTTTGTGACAAAGACATGAATGATGATGTATCTCAAAAAGATCCTCTAAAAGGAACATGTAACAGAGTAGATGGATACAATACTGGTTTAAGGTCACTTTGTTGGTACAAACCTAAAAACTAATTTTTTTATAAATTTGTTTATATAAGAAGGCCCGCTAATATGCGGGCTTTTTTAATACCTACAGTTCAACTTTACTTTATTTAATATTCTTTATTAAATAAGGTGATGAAATATATTTTATTAATTATCCTTTTTTCTTTTATGGGGTCTAACTCTACCCTCTCTCAAACTCAAAAAAACAAAAATGTAGATGTCTCGTGGGTCACAAATTTTAAAGAGAAACTATGGGGCTTTGACTTTATAAATAAAAACGAAGTTATAGTAACGAGGAAAAAAGGAAAAATTTCAATCGTGAATCTTTTAACAAAAGAAACAAGAGAAGTTAAAGTTACTTTTCCAAACTTTTATGTTGGCGGACAAGGTGGACTTCTAGATGTGCTTTTTCACAAAGACAGTTATTATTTCTCTTATAGTTATCAGAATAAAAAAGGCAGAACAACAGCTCTTATGAAGTCAGATCTTTTGGGTAATGATAAAGTCTTTTATATAGCAAATGCCTATGAAAGAACTCGTCATCACTTTGGATCACGCTTTGTAGTGGTTGGTGATACTCTCTATACAACTATAGGAGATAGAGGAAGGAGGCATAAGGCCCAAAGCCTTAATTATGACAATGGTAAGGTATTATCCTTTGATCTTAAAACTTTGAATAAAAAAGCTATATTTACTCTTGGTCATCGGAATCCACAGGGAATTGCCTATCACCCGAAATGGAAGACTCTTATAAGCGGTGAATTTGGTCCTCAAGGGGGGGATGAAATAAATCTTTTAAAAAAAAATAATAATTATGGTTGGCCTATCATTACCTACGGTGAAGAATATGGTGGTGGAAGAATTGGTAAAAAAAAACAAGCTGGTCTAGAACAACCCTTAAAATATTGGAACCCATCTCTTTCGTTTTCAGGGATTACTTTCTATTTATCAGATAAAATTAAAGCGTGGGAAAATAATTTATTTTTGGCCTGTCTAGGTTCAACCCAGCTCTATAGAGTTGTCTTAAACTCAGATTTTAAAGTAATTGAAGAAGAGAGTCTTTTAAGTCATCTGGATGAACGAATTAGAAATGTAAGACAAGGTCCAGATGGTTACCTATATATCATCACGGATAGTGGAAAACTTGGTAAAGTCTATAAAAAGAAATAAAAAAAGCCAGTCATTGCGACTGGCCTTCTTAATTATATTTTGCTCAAAACAACCTTCAAATTCTGAAGGTTATCCCCTAC
>CAXGOD010000259.1:0-4248 GCA_964011245.1 uncultured Bacteriovoracaceae bacterium
TTGAATATAATGCACACGGGATGAACCTTCAAGACCATGTAAAAGAATCACAACTTTAGAGTTGTTCTGTTCAAGCTTATCTACATGAAAGAAATCTCCATCAGGAGTGCTGATTTCTTCACGAGAATAATGGCACATATCAACCTTTCTAAACAATGAAGGGAGAATTGTTGATATGTGCCTATTTCGATATAAGAACTTTGTATTCTTCATTATCTGATTGTGCCTCAAAGAGTGAGAAAAAATCAAGCTGCAATTGGACCAAAATCTAAACGATCATAAATCTCAGGACAAACTTCAAAGACTATTTCGACCCAATCATCCTCATTTAAACCATCGTGAATAGCAAAAGACTGTAGTAAATTTAGTTTACTGTTTAATAAAGGTATATCTAAAAATGGTTTATGCCCCCTATGCTGACACTCATAAATAATCATCTGAATATCGTCTCTTAATTTCCCCTTAAGCGATTCAAGAAATACCTCTTTATCCAACATACGTTCCACCTTTGTTTTCGAGTTTTAAAGTCTATGCAGTATAAACGAATCTAAAGCTTATGATTAAGAAAAGTTAAGAACTTCAAGTTTTCAGTAAGTTAGCCTAGGAATATGAAATAATATTTCTTTAGGTATTTTAAAGATTTTTTTAATATTCTAGTGTTTTGCCTACTTTTTTTGTTACCTTGTCATTATTTCAACTCGATTGACCATTTATATGCATTTTTATAATAATCCAGCATGATAAATATAAAAACAATATTACTGCTCTTGAGCATTATTTTAAGCCAATCTGTTTGGGCCAAAAATATAGTACTTTTAAGCTCTTTGCCAAAATCCGACCTCAAGACAACTTTTAAAGTCAAAAATATTTTCCATAATAAGCTGAGTGGACTTTCTGATCACGAAATAATCTATATTAATGAAGCTGACCAAGAGGATATTTATAAGTACCTAAATGATCCAGAGACTCTTGGCTTCTTCTGGTTAAGTCACGGTGGATTTAAAAAGATAAGAGGTAATAGAGCAGGCGCGATAAAACCAGCTCCAATTCTTTTTGATCATAACAAAGATAACGTAGCTAAGGCCTTTCAAAAGATTCATCCAAATATTAAGTATATTTCAGTTGTTGGATGTAACTCATTTCAAATTCTTGAAGGTACAATTAATTCAAGAGAAGACCTTGGGTATTATATTCCTACTAAAAAAGTTATTGCTACATTCGCTTTAAGAAAAGCCATTAAAAGATTTAAAAAACACTACTGGAGTTATAAATATAACTACCTTGAAGAAGACCAAGTTCAAGACGGGGTCCAAATTAAAATAACAAGATCAACACAAACTGCCAGTAAGTCGTTAAAGGTTCTTGCAGGAAGAAAGCTAATAGGAATCATCCCGAAGACGCAAGGGAAAGAAGATCAAGTTTTTAACTATTATATTCCTTTTTCAAATGAGTTAACAAAAAGAGATTTTAAGATTGTATTGGCCTCAGGTCAAAATGCAGAAGATGCAACCGATAACTTCGGTGATATTGAAGTAACAAGTTCAGATAGTCAGATGTGGAAGCTTTTTGCAAAAAGAGATGGAACTCCTTTTGGGGTAAATGAAAGAGTCTACTTATTTAAAGATAATTTAGAAAACATTCAAGATGTGGAAGAGTATATATTATATCGAGCACGCTAAGGCGAGACATGATGAAAAAGAAGTTAACAACATTAATGATGGCCTTTGCTATCTTTTTTACAATGAACGTAACGACTGCAACTAAAGCAGAAGCTCTAGTTGGATTTGCTTTTAAAAGTAAAGTCGTAAAAACAATTGGTGGTATCGGAACAGGTGCAGGAGTTGGTGTATTTGGGATTGGTCTATTAATTGCCAAATTTGGTGCTGCAACAATGTCTAACTTAGGTGCTGCCATAGTAACACTTATTTATGGGCCGATCATTGCTGCCATTGGACTAGTAATTCTTGATGACAATACAGTTGTTGATCTTGAGTATCAACCAATTGATCTTTTAAATACTGAAGCTCATAGCAACTTTTCTTTAGAAGAAATCCAAATGTACAATGCTGAGTTAGAAGAGTTAAATGCTGTTAGAAAAACAATTCAATCTGAGGTTTCAGCTGAAGGAAAAGATCTTGAGCAAGCAAAAACTCTTTGGGAAAACTATAGCCAAGCTCTACACCCATCAACTATTAAAGTTGCTGAGAAGAAAGCTGCTGAGTTTATCAATACATTAAAAGCTGCACATAAAATTCAATAGTCGTTATTATTTAACGAATAAAAAAAAAGCCGCGAATGCGGTCTTTTTTTATATCATTTTTTATTTTTACTATGCACTTGATCCTATAAAAAGTGCTAACACAATTTAGTTTCTTAAGTTATTCCCACTCAATAGTCCCAGGAGGCTTACTCGTAATATCGTATACAACACGAGTAATCCCTTTAACTTCATTACAAATACGACTTGAAACCTTTGATAAAAATTCATGAGGAAAGTCTGTCCAAGTTGCAGTCATTCCATCAGTCGAGTTAACAACACGTACGCAAATGACCTCTTCATAGGCCCTAGCATCACCTTTTACACCAACAGTCTTAACTGGAAGCATAACAGTGAAGGCCTGCCAACAAGCTTGGTATTGATCTTGCTCTTTAAGCTCTTCAAAAAGGATTTGATCACTTTCTTGAACCATTCGAACATATTCTCTTTTAACTTCTCCAAGCACACGTACACCAATCCCAGGGCCTGGAAATGGATGACGATGAACCCAGTCATACTTTAAATGAACTGCTTCACCTAATTGTCTAACTTCATCCTTAAATAAAAATTTAAGAGGCTCAAGAAGTTTTAAATGCATTCTTTCTGGCAGTCCACCAACATTATGGTGAGATTTTATTGTTACCGACTTTCCGCCTTTTTTATGCGGAGAAATTGACTCAATAACATCTGGGTATAAAGTCCCCTGAAGTAAAAACTCGAATTTAATATTATGATCAGCTTCATAGGCATGAACTTTTTGTTCAAAAACTTCGATAAAAGTCGTTCCAATTATTTTTCTTTTCTTCTCTGGATCATCAACACCTTCAAGCTTTGTTAAAAATAACTCAGCAGCGTCAATAACTTCAATATTCAATGGAGTTTCTTTTTGAAGAACTTCAATATGGTTATAATCTTGTGGTCTTAAAAGACCGTTATCAACGAAAAAACAATAAAGATCATCTCCAAGTTCTTGATGAGCAATTGTTGCAGCAACTAAAGAATCCACTCCACCAGAAAAGGCACAAAGAACTTTCGCTCCTTTAACTTCTGCGACTTCAGCTCTACATTGCACAAGCATAACGTCATCTGACCAGTTAGGATCAACACGAGCAATATCATCAAAGAAATGTTTTAAAATGTCTTTACCGTGTTCAGTATGGTTAACCTCTGGGTGAAATTGTAATGCCATGATTTTTTCATCAGCATTTTCAATCCCAGCAAGTAATCCATTTTCTGATTTTAAAATGACAGTATAGTCTTTTGGCTCTTTTGCCACATGATCAAAGTGACTCATCCAAACATTTAAAGTTGTTGGCATAAGAGGAAAAGTGAATCCATTTTCAGCATGAATCCTTGCATGTCCATATTCACCTTGGTGTCCACGTTCAACAGTTCCACCAAAGTATTGAGAAATAATTTGCATTCCATAACAAATTCCCAAAACTGGAAGTTTTGTATCAAATATCACCGAATAGTCAGACTCATCTTCAAAAACTGATTGAGGTCCACCTGAAAGAATAAAGGCCAATGGTTTTTCATTTTCCTTTAATTTTTCAACAACAGTATCGTAAGTCACGATAACACTTGAGTAACCAAGCTCTCTAGATTTACGAGTGATAAGTTGAGTATACTGTGACCCGAAGTCTACAATCCATACGTCTGACATATATAATTCCTTTTATTAACTTCTATAGTTTGGTGCTTCTTTTGTTATTGTTACATCATGAGGATGACTTTCCTTAAGTCCTGCAGGTGAAATTTTAATAAACTTTGCTTTTTCTCTTAGCTCTCCTAGATTCGCGGCTCATGTGTACCCCATTCCAGACCTAACACCACCAAGAAGTTGATAGATATTTTCTGATAATGGTCCTCTATAAGGAACTTGTCCTTCAATTCCTTCTGGAACAAGTTTATCTTCATCAGTAACAGAACCTTGTCCATAACGATCTTTAGAACCATGAACCATAGCTCCCATTGATCCCATTCCACGG
>CAXGOD010000260.1:0-4244 GCA_964011245.1 uncultured Bacteriovoracaceae bacterium
TTTATACATCGGGAAGTACTGGCCTTCCAAAGGGTGTCGCTTTAGGTCATGATGCTTTATCTAATCTATTATCATGGCAAGCAAAAAACTCTACTGGGCTTAAAACTCTTCAATTTACACCTGTAAGCTTTGATGTTCATTTTCAAGAGATATTCTCTACACTTTCTTTAGGTGGGACTCTAGTTTTAATAAGTGAAACAGATCGTTTAGATTTTTCTAAACTATTAAATATCTTAGATAAAAATAAAGTTGAAAGACTGTTCTTGCCATTTGTTGCTTTAAACAGACTATGTGAAGTTTCTACTCGTAGCGAATTATTCCCTGCAACTTTAGTAGACGTGACAACTGCCGGTGAACAATTACGTATAACTGATTTTATAAAAACATTTTTTAATAAGACTGGTGCTAAGTTACATAACCACTATGGGCCGAGTGAAACTCATGTTGTAACGAGCTTCACTATGAATAATGATATTCATTCATGGGAAGTTTTACCTCCAATTGGTAAAGCGATTTCAAACGTAGAGACTTTTATTTTAGATTCAGAATTGAAGGAAGTCACAGAGGGTGAGCTATATTTGAGCGGCATTTGTCTAGCTCATGGATATATTCACGATAAGGAAAAGACTGAAGAAAGATTTATTACACACAATAATATCCGCATGTATAAGACAGGGGATTTAGTTACTCGCGATGAAAACGGTGAAATTATTTACTTATCTAGATTAGATGGTCAAATAAAGTTACGCGGATACAGAATTGAGCTTGGTGAGATTGAAAGTAAAATAGAATCTATTCTTGAAAACTTAGAATCTGTAGTACAGGTAATTAGGCCTGAAAATAGTGAACCTTATTTAACTGCTTATATTAAAGGTGAGTTCTCTGAAACAGAAATAAGAGAGAGTCTACAAGGTTCTTTACCAGAGTATATGATCCCTAGATTCTTTATGAATTTATCTGAATTCCCTATGACTCCTTCAGGAAAACTTGATCGCAAAAATTTACCACTTCCAGAGTTTAAAAGACCTGAGTTAGATACAGACTTTGAGCCAGCAAGCACAGTACTTGAAGCTAAACTAGTAGCTGTTTGGGGAGAGCTTTTAGGTATTAAAGAAATCGGCATTAATGATCGCTTCTTTGACTTAGGTGGAACATCTCTAACTGCAATGAGCTTACTGGCCGAGTTAAAGAAAATGACAGAGAAGTCATTAACAATAGTTGATTTATTTCAATACGCTACTGTAGCAACTCAAGCAAAATTTATTCAAGGGGCAACTTCGACTAAAAAAAGAGTTAGGAGAGTATCAGCAGAGAATACTGATGTTGCTGTTGTCGCTATGACAGGACGATTTCCTAAGGCCAATTCAATAGATGAGTTATGGACATTATTATCTGGAAACTCAGAAGGAATAGAATTCTTTGATAAAAGTCAGCTACATGTAAGTGTTGACCAAGAAGTATTAAAAAACTCAAATTATATCTTAGCTACTGGTGAGTATAATGATTGTGATAAGTTTGATGCAAGTTTTTTTGGGATGACACCAAGAGAAGCAGAACTTATGGATCCTCAACAAAGAAAATTCTTAGAGCTTTCACACGAAGCTTTAGAGCTAGCAGGTATTAATACTAAGAGCTATAATGGAGAAATTGGAATTTTTGCCGGAAGTGCTAATAATACTTACCAAAAGAATCTAGATTTTCACTCTGACAAAGTAAGTAAATTTGGTGATTTTAATGTCATGCTTGCCAACGAAAAAGATTATTTAGCAACAAGAGTAGCATTCAAGCTAGGTCTAACAGGACCGGCAATCAGTATGAATACAGGTTGTTCAACTTCCCTTGTTGCAATTATTCAAGCTGTAGACTCTATTAGAAACGGCCAAAGTGATATCGCGCTAGCTGGTGGTATATCAATAAATGGTCAGCTTAAAAAAGGTTATTTACATCAAACAGATTCTATCTTCTCTAAAGATGGTCACTGTAGACCTTTTGATAAAGATGCATCTGGAACATTATTTAATGATGGTGCAGGTATATTAGTTTTAAAATCACTTCAAGCAGCAAAAGCAGATAATGATAATATCTTAGCTGTTATTAAAGGCGTTGGTCTTAATAATGATGGCCGTGATAAGATGAGCTTTACAGCTCCAAGTGTTACTGGACAAAAAGACGCAATCATTAGAGCAATGGTTGATGCTAATATTGGCCCTAATCAAATTTCTTATGTAGAAGCACATGGTACAGCAACTCCTGTAGGAGACCCAATAGAAGTAAGTGCCTTAACTCAAGCATATCAAGAGCTTGGTGTTAATGCTGAGCACTCTGTTACTTTAGGAAGTGTAAAATCAAATATTGGGCATTTAACTTCTGCTGCAGGTGTAACAGGTGTGATTAAGACTATATTAGCTTTACAGCACAATCTTGCACCTGGAACATTACATAATAACAATTCAATTGATTTAAAAAACACACCTTTCAAGGTAACTAATAAAAATGTAACTTTAAACAATAACGCCTTTGCTGCTGTTTCTTCTTTTGGAGTTGGTGGAACTAATGCTCATATCGTTTTAGAAGGAAGAAGTTTACAAAACGAAAGCTCTCGTAAATCAGAAGAGTTATTCATCTTATCAGCCAAGAGTGAAGCCTCATTACTAGCTATGCAAAATGATTTAGATGCAAAAATTGAAACTTCAGACACAGTTGATACAGCTTATTCTTTAATGAAAAGAGATTTCCTAAATCATCGTTCTATCAAGACAACTACTGGTAAGTGGTCAAGGCCAACTAAAGTAAAAAAAGGGAAAAAGCTTTGTATGATGTTCCCTGGCCAAGGCGCTCAGTACTTATCAATGGGTAAAGAGTTAATGGCAGAGTACCCAGAGTTTAAGTATATAATGAATTATTGCTGTGATGAGATCTCACAATATTTAGACCGAGATATAAGAGAAGTAATATTTAATGAAGATCTTGAAAATGGTCAGAATATCTTAAATGATACTTATTATACGCAACCTGCAATTTTCATCTTTGAGTATAGTCTTGCTAGACTCCTTTTAAGCTTTGGCATTAGAGCTGATATGTATATTGGACATAGTATAGGTGAACTTGCAGCAGCTACAATAAATGGTGTTTTCAAGTTAGAAGATGCATTAAAGCTTATTGCTAAAAGATCGACATTAATGAGTAAGGTTGAGCAGGGTAATATGCTAACAGTTTTTATGACTGCACAGGAAATTGAAAAACAATTACCAAGTGATATACAGATTGCCGCAATAAACGGTTCTTTATCAACTGTTGTTGCAGGGCCTATAGAGTCTACTGAGAAGCTTCAAGCTGAACTTGAAGGAAGAGGGATTGCATGTAAAATGCTACATACCTCGCATGCTTTCCATTCAAATATGATGCTTACAATGGTTGATGAATTCAAAAAAATTGTTGAGATAATCCCAAGACAGCTTCCTGAAGGGAAAATTTACTCAACTGTTACTCAAAACTTAGAAACAGAATTATTTACTAAAGCTAGTTATTGGGCAGAGCATGTACTTAAGCCAGTAATGTTTGCGCCTACAATAAATAATATAATTGATGAAGACACAATCTTTATTGAAATTGGACCACGCACGACTTTAAAAAGTTTAACAACTAAAGAAGCTGGACTACAAAAGAAAAAACCTACAACTATTAGTGTTTCTGATAGAACGGGTAAAAATGAAGTTTCTGCAATCCAAAATGCAGTTGGTCTTTTATGGACAGAAGGAATCAAAGTTAATCTTGAAAGTCTTATCACTCACAAAGAACATAAACTAATACCCACGACAACATATAAGTTCAATGGTAAACGTTATTGGTTAGATTACCCTCAACAAGAAAATAAAATATTAAATGAAAATATAATTAAAAAACAAGGACAAACAGCAATGAGTACACAAATAAAACTACGCACTAAGATCGTTGAAATTTTTGAAGAAGCTTCGGGAATTGATTTAAATGAGTATAGTGATGAAACATGTTTTTTTGAAATGGGAATGGATTCGCTCTTTCTTACTCAAATTGCTTTAAAACTCAAGAATGAGTTAAAAGTAGAAATTAGTTTTAGACAATTAACTGAAGAGTTTGCTGATCTTCAATGTCTATGTGAATTCTATAAAGATAAAGTTGACTTAGGTGAGGATGTTGAAGTTCAAGCTACACCTGTTTCCGAAGCTCCAGCTATGCAACCGACTCAAACATCAGCAGCGGATCAA
>CAXGOD010000261.1:0-4234 GCA_964011245.1 uncultured Bacteriovoracaceae bacterium
AGTGGAACAGTGGAAGTTTCAAGCTCAAAAAATGCAACCCTTCCAATTTTAGCAGCAACAATTCTGTACCCTGGAAAAATTAAATTTAATAAACTACCTAAGCTAAGTGATATAAACTTTTTTACTAAAATCTTAGAAAGTCTAGGCGCAGGCTCTATAGCAGAAGGCGAGTTTACAACAATAGATTCATCAGATTTGAATAATACAAAAGCAGACTACGATCTTGTAAGAAAGATGAGGGCATCTGTTTTAGTATTGGGCCCTTTATTAAGTCGTTTTGGTCATGCAGAAGTTTCACTTCCTGGTGGATGTGCCATTGGTGCTAGACCGGTGGATATTCATTTGAAAGGCCTTGAAGAAATGGGGGCACAGATTGTTCTTAAAAATGGTTATATCCATGCGAAGTGCGACAGGTTAGAAGGATCTCATATTCATTTATCTTTTCCTTCTGTAGGCGCAACTGAAAATTTAATGATGGCAGCTGCTTATGCAAAAGGTGAAACGATTTTAGAAAATGCAGCTCAAGAACCAGAAATTGAGGATCTTGCAAACTTTATGATTGCAATGGGGTTTGATGTTAAGGGAGCTGGAACATCTAAGATAACCATTCATGGTGTAGACTTTGGTACATTAGATAGCACAAAAGAGATTCCTTATAGAGTAATCGGAGACCGTATTGAAGCCGCAACTTATATTATTGCTGCTTTGATGTGTAATTCTGAGATTACAGTTACTGATTTTCATCCAACACATTTAAAAGCAGTTCTAGATACTCTTAGTGAGATGGGAGCTAAATTTGAAAGCAGCGATAACCTAGTTAAAGTTTTTCCTTCTGGAAAATTAAAAGGAACGAAAGTAGAAACTGCTCCTTTTCCAGGTTTTCCAACAGATGTACAAGCACAGCTTATGTCTTTAATGGGAGTTGCTGATGGTAACTCTGCTATAAGTGAACATATTTTTGAAAATCGCTTTATGCATGTTCCTGAACTTGTGAGAATGGGAATGGATATTGAGCTTGATGGACATTCAGCTTTTATTAAAGGTGTAAATGAAATTGGAACAGCTCCAGTTATGTGTACTGATCTTCGTGCAAGTGCGGCTTTGGTATTGACTGCATTAGTTGCCCAAGGGGAAACTGAAATTAATCGAATTTATCATCTTGATCGTGGTTACCAAGAGCTAGAATTAAAACTTCAAGGACTTGGAGCGAAAATCAAAAGGGTTCACTCATGAGTGGAGATTGTTTATTTTGTAAAATCCTGACGGGAGATATTCCTTCTCAAAAAGTTTATGAAAATGAAAAGATTTTTGCTTTTAAGGATATTTCTCCATTAGCAAAAGAGCATTATTTGTTTATTCACAAGGACCACTCAACGAATGTAAATGATATTGCAGATAATAAGCCAGAACAATTTGCAGAGATTTTTGGAGCAATTAGTGAATTCTCAAGAGGTGCTAAGCTCATTGAAAACGGCTTTAGAGTTGTTACCAATCACGGTGCAGATGCGGGACAAACCGTTTTTCATACACACTTTCATGTTTTAGGTGGAGAACAACTTAAAGGCTTTGGAGCCTAGTTTATTTTTACAGAATGTCTTTTGGTTATAGATACAACCTTATTTGACTCTGTTGAGTAAATAGTTGTTGGAGTTACTTTTTTTATTCCTCTATAAGAACTGTAATCTGTAGAGACCTTAGATGATGAAACAGTTTTAAGCTTTGTCATTGTTTTTAAGCATAGACTTTCGAAGTTCACGTATAAAGTTCCCTTAGACGTTTGTCCTCTTCTTGTCCCACGACTTATGGAAGCAGAAACATAATCTCCATTTTGATCAACCCCTCTATATGAACACTTTCCATAAGCGGATTCAATCATACTGAGTTTCGCTGAAAGTTTATTTCCAATAATGTTTTTTACACCACTAGCAGTAAATGATAATGAGTTTGGGCAGCTTCCAGCAAATGATGATGTTGCCATTAGCCCCAAAGCGAGTGTCAGGATTAAAGTTTTCATGGGAGTCCTTATTCTTTGATTTTAGCTTTTAGGTTATATGTACTTAAAACAGGAATTTTTTTAATTGTTAGATCGATATAAAGCCAACCTGCATCTCCAATAAGTGGATGGTAGTAAGCAATAATCTCAGACTTACCATTCTTGGCCTTAATTAGAACTTTATGTGCATCAGTATATCTTCCATAATCAACTCTACCTTTGTGATAAACATGAGCATCTTTAATCTCTAACTTTTTCGTTTTCTCAAGTTCTAGGTAAGCTGTTTCGTTCATAAACTCTAAAGGCAGCTTTTCAACATGATCACCTTGTAAGTATTTTTTGAAAAAGCCAGGGATAAATCTTTTTGGGTTTACCGCATATTTAATTTTCATATGAGCAAGACCATCTTGCTCAACAGCAGTTACATGAATCCAGCCACTTCTGTGAAGTTTTCCTTTTGTAATATTGTAATTTGTTTTAGCAAAAACCGCTGTACTTAAGATAAAGATCAAACCTATAAATAGTGCTTTCATTTATATTCCTTTTTTTATTTAAATATAGTTACCACAAATGTAGGGGGCAGTGGCATATAGCCTGATATTGTTGAAATATTTACTGAAAAATCACGCTCTTTGGAAGTTTGAAACACGGTGTTTTTGAAACACTACGTTTGTAAGCATGTAATATTTCTATGAAGTAGGGCTTAAGGTGTAAAAAAAGAATTTTGGACGTACATAATGTTCACCCTATTAAGCATAAACATTGCGCTCTCATTTTCCCCAAAAATGAAGAACTAATTATCAGCTCCGGTTCCCCAAATCGGAGCTTTTTTTTGCCTAGGATTCTGATTGAAGACCTGTAAACAATGCAATAAGAATTGATTGTTGAAGTTGATTAAAAGTATTAAGTTTGGCCATAATTAAGATAGGGCTTAGATTAATTTTTGATGTAGCAATAAGATGTCCAGTGTTAGAATCAAACTCAGTAATACTAAAAATTTCATTAAAGTCGTTATCATAGTCAGACATGATTTTTTCTTCTTTAGCGGTACCATCAAAAATCTGAGGAGTTTTTTCTCCTGAAACAAATGAGTGACAAAGTTTTGGCTTTTCACCTTTTTCTTTTTGCTTCTCACTTGGCTCTTTAACATCATTGAAAATAATTGTTAATTCATGAGTCGCTAGATTCGTTTTTAAAATAAACCATAGTTCTTCAAAAAAAGAGTTTCTATCATTAATCCACATATCTTTTAAATAAGTGATTAGGCTATAAACTTGCTCAATGGTTTTAATATTATTATTTAGGATCCACCTTGCGTTAACTCTCGCATAAACGTCTATCAATTCATCAGCACCTAAATCTTCAAACACCTCTTTTTCTAATCCAAGTGAGTTTGCTGGAGCTACTGGATAGTACTTTCCTTCATCTTCAAAAAGTGATTGAAGGTCAGAAAGCTCATCATTTTGATCAAAAAGTAAAAGACTGAGATCTTTGTCTTTTAGCTCAACAATATCAAAAATCATCGAATCAGTTGTTCTGTTGGCCTTATCAATATCTTTTAAGACAACTTGATTACTTGATTTAATGAATCCAATTTTGATTCCCATGAATGTCCCTATATTTTAGTCAGTTTTAAAGTTAAAGTTATTTTAACAGACACATTTTTAAGTTACAATATTTGTAATGAAAGCATTATGCCTATTTTTTGCGCTATTCGTAGCGTCATTTTCAGTCTCCGCTCAAGATGAGCGTTACTTTAGAAGAATCTATAGTGGAGAGTTGAGAGAAAAACCAGCAAAACCTAAAAACTATAAAATTGTTGCTAAAAGTCCAAATTATCGAATCGATTTAAATCGAGATGGAATCAGTGAAATTATTAAAACCGTAAATAGGGATGGGACTGATTATTTTATTATTCGGGATCACTTTGGAAGAACAATTCTAGAGAGGAAACTTTCTACTATTGGCTCTGATAGCACAATCTATAAAGTGCAATTAAAAACAATTTCAAAAACGACTGATGCTCTGATTATTCACTTCTATGAGGGGGCAATAGAGTCTACCAAGTTTGAAGCCCAGGCGAGGCTTTACTTTATTACAATTCCAAATAGAGAATTAAAAAAAATGCACTTCTACCAGGGGCCACATATTTTTCATGAGAGTGAAAAGCTATTCGATAAATACTTTGTTAAAAGGTTCTCTGTAAATACCTTGGATTACAATTCAGATGGGATCAAAGAG
>CAXGOD010000262.1:0-4225 GCA_964011245.1 uncultured Bacteriovoracaceae bacterium
CTTTGTTCTAAAGTTGATCCATCAATGGCGAAAAGATCTGCGACGAAAAAAATCGCAAGCCTTAAGAAAGTTACTTCTTCTTATTATTCGCAAAATCAATTAAACAATCGCTTCACTAGCTGGGGAATTGATCCAGTTAACGCTAAAGCGTCTATCAACCTTGCTTCTTCTTGGAAGAAGTTTGATAAAAAACAAGATATCACTGTTGCAGTTGTTGATACTGGTATTCAATTTAACCACCCATTCCTAAAAGGAAACTTAATTGGTGGAAAAGGAAAAGTATCTGCAAAGAATTATGGTGTAGACTTCTCTACTAAAAGGCCATCAACAACTCCAAGTGATACTCACGGTCACGGAACTCACGTAGCTGGAATCGTAAAAAGTATTTTTCCAGAAGTAAAAATCTTAGCTCTTAAATACTACAACCCAATGGCATCTGGACAAGCAAACCTAAACTCAACTATTAAAGCTCTTGAGTACGCTGTTGATCAAAACGTAGATATCATCAACTACTCAGGTGGTGGCCCAGAGCCAAGTGCAGAAGAGCTAGCAGTTCTTAAAAAAGCAGAAAGAAAAGGGATTTTAGTTATTGCAGCAGCAGGTAACGAAAAGTCTAACATCGATAGAAAAAGAAACGCTTACTACCCAGCAAGTTACGGTTTATCAAACATCATTACTGTAGCAGCTCATGATCAAAACCTAAACTTAATCGCAGCTTCTAACTGGGGTAAGAAATCAGTAGATATCGCTGCACCTGGGCTAAGAATTAAATCAGCAATTCCTCAAGGTGGAGCTGGTTATATGACAGGAACTTCTCAAGCAACTGCATTTGTAACAGGTGTTGTAGCACTAGTTAAGTCTAAATATCCTGAGTTTAACTACCAACAAGTAAGAAACATCATCATTAGCTCATCTTCTAAGACTAAAAAGCTTAAAGGAAAAGTTCTTGGTGGAGGAAAGCTTGATGCAGCGAGAGCACTAGATGTTGCAAGTCATGTACATAAGAAACTTTTCTCAACTGGTAGAACAGTAGCTCGCAAGAGATAATCAGCAAACAATCAATAGAAATTTCAGAATACTTCACATAGAATAAGCGTATGGCAAATATCAAACCATATGCTTTTTCACTTTTTGGCGGAATCCTTTATGCTTTAGGATATCCATCATTTGTTGGAGAAAGCCTTTTAATAACTCCAATGATTGGGATGATGATCCTGTTTCACTTTGTTTTGAAGAGCCACAATCTTAAAACAAGAGTTTTTCACCTTCTTTCTTTCAACTTAGGTTTTAACTATATGGGGTTCTACTGGATCGTAGCTACTCTCCAAGAGTTTGGAGATCTCCCTTTTATTGTAGCTGCTCTTTTAAGTGGATTGTTCACATTTATCATTACTCCCCACCTTTGGGCCGGAGTTCTACTTATTCACTTTCTATTTCAAAAGAAAATTGTATCTCAAGAGGAATTCCTAAAGCCTGGCATTCATTCATTCTTCCTAGCAGCTTTTCTCACTGTTATGGAGTACTACACCCCACAACAGTTTGATGTCATGCTAGGACAACCATTAATAGCTATTGGTAAGTATCTAGGATATGCCAGCGTCGCGGGTCTTCCTATCTACTCCTTCTTTAGTTATATTATTGTGTTTGAATCAATAAGTATGTTCCACAAAAAAGGAGCAAGTAAATTTAATCTCATTACGACATTAATTTTTATATTTTCTAATCCATTTCTTATTAATGATACAAAGGGTAAAGATCCAAAAGACTTAAATGTTCGAGTTGTTCAGGCCAATATAAGTAACTTTTTAAAAACGGACTCAGAAAAAGGAACCTACGCCTCTGTCTCTCAAGTTATAAGTCGCTATAAAGAACTAAGTCTTGCAAAGGATGAATTTAAAAATGGAGTTGATCTCATCATCTGGCCAGAGACTGCTTATCCTTATGCAGTTATTACTGATAAGGATAATATTCAAAACACAATGCTACCTCCAGTTATGATTGAAGTAGCTAAGGCCAAAGACGCAGACTTATTTATTGGTGGATACGATCAAATTAAATATGATGGAAAAAGCTTCTTTAAGTCTGAATACAATACTACCTTTCATATTAATAATGATGCCAGACTTAAAGGGACATATCATAAACATATCCTGATTCCTTTTGGCGAAACTCTCCCCTTTGGACGATTAAACGAATACCTTTCTACCAAGATTGAAAATATCTCATTTTTTTCTGAGGGTAAGCGCTTTCCAATATTTGAGCTTAAAACAGGACATAAACTTATAAGTTCAATTTGTTATGAGCTTTTAAAACCAGAGTTTATAAGAAAGTACTTAAATAATCTAAAAGAGCGCCCCCATGCCATGGTTAACCTAACAAATGACTCTTGGTACGGAAAAACTGCCGAGCCAGAACAACATTTATTTTTAGCTAAATGGCGTGCCGTTGAGTTTGGCCTTCCAATTATTCGTGCAACCAATACTGGAATTAGCTCTGTCATATTCCCTGACGGTAGTGAGAGTAAGCGTTTAGGCATTTTCAAAACAGGGAATCTAGACCTAAAACTTAATCTTGGAGTAATTAAGCCAACTATTTATCAATTATACGGCTTTGCAACAATTTTACCGCTTTGGATTATCTATTTAATTTTCCACTTAGTATTGATAAAATTAAGGAACAATGAATAAACTTATATTATTAGTCGCCCTATTATTCTCTTCTTGCTCATCTTATGAAAAATTTAAGATGATTACAGAAGAGCTCGAAATCCCATCTCAAATCTATGGAGCTGACTATAATCAGACCTGGCAGGCCGTTATTCAAGTCATGAAGCGCTTTGATATCTCCTACCAAAACCAAGAGTCTGGAAAGATCAAAACTCGTTGGATGGACAATACATTACAAGTTAACTTCACAGATTCTTTTGGTAGTAGTGATGCCGTAAAAGCTGCTGAATTCAAACTCATGGTAAACGTTGCTGAAGGTTATAGTTACGGTAGAAAAGTGACTAAGGTAACAATCTTTAAAAGACAAAGAGTTGAACACGATTTTTTACAAGGTTGGAAAGAAAAACAAACAGATGGAATACAAGAAAAAACCCTACTCTATCGAATAGGGCGTTTAATTGAAAATGATAATAAGTTAAAAGAAATTGATAAAGCGAGAGAAAAAGAACAGCTAGATGCCTTCTAGATTGTCTTCTCGCTTATTGCCATCTTAGACCAATAATGTTTTTTCACACTTAAATTACCTTTTGGAGAAGGCTTAGTTGAAATTTTTGAAAGAGCATAATCAAGCTCTTCATGAATATCACTATACTTTTTCTTTTGAATCATCGTTAACATTGGCTTTCTAGCTTTCGAGAACCCTAAGTCCCCCATTGTTTTAATAATAGTTTTAACAATATTCCCACGCTTTCTTTGACCTTCAGAGGCCACATAGTTCTTTTTATCGTAAAGCATTGCCCAAACATATGGAGCAAGCTCTTTAAGTTTTAATGTTCTTATATTTTCTAGGGCCTGAACTCTAACAATCATCGCCTTATCTTTTAAAAGTCTCGTATAAACACCTTTCATCTTTGTTTGACCTAATGCTAAAAGAGTCTTTAAGCTTGCTAGACGCAACATCCAGTTTGGATGAAAAGAGAACTTAGAGATAAATGGAGCTGACTTTACTCCCATAATTCTACCAAGCATAAAAGTGGCAACCCATCTATTATTATCAGGAAAATCTTTTGTCTTCATTACATAAGTTAAAACAGGAACAGCTTTTTGTTTTTGTTCTAACGTTTTCTTTTTTAGATTTTCTAAAGCAGCTTTAGCTTTATACTTTTTCTTATACATTTTAAATAATGGATTTGCTTTAACGATAGCAGGAACTGGTTTTTGAATTTCAGTTTTTTCACTTTCGACTTTAGACTTTGTTTTAACAACTGACTTTTTCTTAGCTGAAACGTTAGTTCCTATTTTCTTTTGCTGATACTTCGGTTTCCATTTACTGGTAGCCGCAAAAATTGGTGTTGTCATTACAACACTCAGGACAAGGAAGAGAAGAGATTTCATTTTACCTACTTTGTTTTATTTTTTATCCAAGCATTTTTTCAAATTCACTTAGTAAATCTTCTGGAGATTTATCGTCACCACCTTCTGCTTCTGCAGGAGCTTCTGGTGCTGCCGGTGCTGCTTCCGCTACTGGTTCTTCAACAGCAGGTGCCGGTGGCTCTTCT
>CAXGOD010000263.1:0-4211 GCA_964011245.1 uncultured Bacteriovoracaceae bacterium
AGTCTTTCGCCGCTTGTTTTGCACCTTCGCCAGTAGAGGTTAAGATATAGCCTAATGCTTCATACTCAGTTACTTCTTCACGAGTAATAACAGTCATTCCACTTTTTTCAAAGTAGTTAGTAAGAGTTTCAGTTAACTCCCCAACTAAATTTAAAATGGTTTTATTGTTATTCTCACTCATTACTTAAGCAACCTTCTCCTCTACTTGAGCCTTTTGACTCTTTATTGTCCAATCCATACAGGACTCCCACTTAATGAGAATTTTATTAATAGGTAAACTAGACATATCTTCATTGTTTTTAACTTTTAAAAACTCAGCCTTAATAATATTGGCACCATCACCTTTTTTATAAACATGCTCTTGAAAGGGTACTAAGTAGTCACAAAACATTTGGAATGTTTCAAAGTCGCCAATTCCTGAATAGCTAACACCTGAAGGAAATCCTGATCCATCTCCCTTTTCATGGTGATACTGAACAACATCTATAATTTCTGGATATGCAAAATTATCTTTTAATGTTTCAATATACTTTGCACTTTGACTTGGATGCTGTGTAAATAAATCAATTTCTTCTGTTGGTCTATTCATAGTTTGAAGTTTTGAAATCCCAGTTCCAGGAATATTCCTTTCAGCTTCACAAGCTACTACTAAAGAATAAGTAAATTTATCACCTTCAAGCAAACCATAGTCTAAAACAAAGATTAAATTATATAAGTCTTTTATAAAGTTTGGATCAACGATCTTATGCACAAAACATGTCATCACACTTAGACTCGCGCTTATCATCGCTCGAGAATATAAAGTTAAACTTGTATTTTGATATTTCTCAACCACTGACTCTGGAAGGTTATAAAAATTTTCAAAACAAGGTAAGACAAAGCTAAGATAACTTGATTTACTTTCGGTCCAATAATCATTACCAAATTTTTTCATTATTCTTTGTGCAACAATTTTTCTTTCTTTTTCATTGTAGGCTGAGTTTAAACTTGCAAACAAAGTTTTGTACTCTGAGATTTCAGAAGATGTAGCGATCTCCAGGGCATAGAAAGAAGTTATACCTTTTTGAGTATAATTATCTACGAACTCTTGATCGATATAGTCACCGGCACGAAGAATCATAAAAGCATTCTTACTTTTTGCTGGGATATAAAATAAATGGGCGTGAGAAATAATACCAACACTAAGATCTTTTAATGCGATCGTTGATAGCTCTTCCTTGCTGAATGCAATTCCATTTACTTCAAAATTCATAAATTCCTTATCTGGTTTATCCTTAAACCTCAGTTTTTTATCGGTATTTTGAGTCAGAAGTTAAAAATGTTTATTAATTTTAATAACTTATCTTACTGCTCTGTGTTTTTAGTTGATAAAAACAGTATATTTCTATATAAACTCTTCTAAGTACTCAAATAAAGGAAGATAAATTGTTAGATTATTCTATTTCATCAATAGATTTAGTTGTTGTGTTTGCTTATTTGGCGGGAATTTTCTACCTAGCATTTCGTTCTGGTAAGTTTTCCATCAAAGAAGACAGTGATAATTTAATCGAACAGCAGTATCTTGCTGGAAAAAGCCTAACTTTCTTTGAGTCTATGTCATCTATTATTGCCACAGAAGTATCAGCTTTAACTTTCTTAGGAATTCCAGCTTTTGCCTATGGAGCTGACTTTTCATTTATCCAAATCTATATTGGTGCCCTTTTTGGAAGACTTGTTATAGCAAAAGTATTCCTTCCAAAAGTTTATGACAAAGGGATTACGATTTATACAGTTATGGGTAAGAGAGGAAATGAAAATGGTCAGCGTGCCACAGCAATCTTCTATTTTATCAATAAAATACTTGCCGTAGGTGTTCGCCTTTTCTCAGGGTCAATACTCGTTGCTGAATTTTTTAGTTTAAGTATTTATACTGCAGTTTTTATTATTTGTGTTATCACATTCTTCTATACTCTCATTGGTGGTCTGAAGGCCGTTGTTAGAACAGATATGGTACAAATGGGACTCTTTATCCTTGGTGGTGTAGTTGCACATTATCTAATCCCAGATGTAGGTGGCGCTGACTGGTCTGAGTATATGAAAATCGCTTATCATAATGGAAAGATGTCCTTTTTAGACTTTAGTAATCCTTGGCCATTCGTTACAGGTGTCATAGGTGGAATTCTTTTTGATATGGCCACTCATGGAGTAGATCAAGATTTCGCTCAAAGACTAACCGCAAACAAATCGATGAAAACTGCTCAAGCAGCAATCATAACTTCTACTTTTCTATCAATTGCAGTAGGTCTTCTCTTTTTAAGTATTGGAGCTCTGTTATGGTCTTACTATCAGACTCATACTCCTCCAGGAATCCCTAATGATAAGCTTTTTGCTCACTTTATAACTCAATATTTCCCAGCGGGAATGAAAGGTCTTATGGTAGCAGGTGTCTTAGCTGCTACAATGAGTACCCTCGATTCAACGATTAATGCCTTGAGTGCTTGTTTTTATAACGATATTCTTCATCACAAAACTCATGAAAAAAAACAAATCACTGCTTTTTACAAAAGAGACACTTTAATCATAACTATTCTTTTAATGGCCGTGGCCTTTATCGCTTCAACAAGTGATGGCCTTTTAATGCTTGGCCTAAAGATCACTTCTTGGACTGCTGGCTCTTTACTAGCATTATTCTTTGCTACTGTTATTTGGCCAGACTTCACCAAACTTAACTTAGATGGAAAGTCAGTACTTATGGCCTATGCGATAGGTATTTTTGGTGTTTACATAAACAGCAATATTCTTGAGTGGGCATGGCAGTGGAATGTTTACTGGGGATTTATTCTAGGAACAGCAGTATTAGTAATTAAAGGTAGATTCTTTGATATAAAAAAAGCCGCTTAAAAAAGCGGCTTCATATTTTAACTTTGCTGTTCTGCTAATAATTCTTTTGGAATACCTTTTGGAATCGCTTCCAGTAGGCTTCTTGTATATTCAGTTTCAGGGTTATGATAGATCTTAGTCGCTTTATCATGCTCTTCTAAGATTCCTTTATTCATAACGGCTACTTCATCTGCGATAAAGTTAACAACAGAAAGATCATGAGAAATAAAGATATATGTTAAACCAAATTCTGCTTGAAGATCTAAAAGCAGGTTAAGAACTTGAGCCTGAACCGAAACATCAAGTGCTGAAACCGACTCATCACAAATAATGAACTCCGGATTAACAGCTAATGCTCTTGCGATACAAATTCTTTGTCTTTGACCACCAGAGAATTCATGTGGGTAACGAGAAAGTTGACTAGAGATAAGTCCAACCTTATCCATTAACCACTTGGCCTTTTCAATTTTTTCAGCCTTATTTTTACCGATATTATGTAACATCATTGGTTCCATTAAAATTTCACCAATTGTCATTCTTGGATTTAGAGATGAGTACGGATCCTGAAAAATGATTTGCATCTTAGATCTCATTTGTCTCATCTGATCTTTATCTAACTTAGTAACATCAACACCATTGTAAAGAACTTGGCCCATTGTTGGCTCAATCAATCTTAAAATTGCTCTGCCTAGTGTAGTCTTTCCACATCCAGACTCACCAACAAGACCAAGTGTATGACCTTTTCTAAGCTTAAAGCTACAACCGTTTACAGCCTTAAAATGATCTACTGTTCTTCCAAAGATTCCACCTTTAATTGGAAAATGAACATGAAGGTTGTTTACTTCTAAAAGAACAGGATTTTTATCGTCACAAACAGTATATTTCTTATCTACTTTAACTAATTTTGATTGATCAACATCTAGCTCATTCCCTTCCTCGTCCATAAAGTCACTAACCGTTAATAGACGTTTAGGGTTTTTATCTAGAGCTGGTCTACAAGCTAAAAGACCTTTCGTATAAGGATGTTCAGCCCCCATGAAGATTTGTTTACTGTGATTTTGCTCAACAAGATTGCTTCTATACATAACTACAACATCATCTGCGATATCAGCGATAACACCAAGATCATGGGTAATAAATAAAAGTCCCATTTTGTATCTGTCTTGAAGTTCAAACATTAAGTCTAAAACTTGTTTTTGAATCGTTACATCAAGTGCTGTTGTTGGCTCATCAGCAATTAAAAGCTTTGGCTCGCAGGCAATAGCAATAGCGATAACAACACGTTGCTTTTGTCCCCCAGACATTTCATGAGGGTACTTCATGGCACTTCCCTTTGGATCTGGAATACCAAC
>CAXGOD010000264.1:0-4190 GCA_964011245.1 uncultured Bacteriovoracaceae bacterium
TTTAAGCCTGCTCCAGCAAAAAACGGAAAAGGTACCTATACGATACTAATGCCACCTCCAAACGTAACTGGAAAGCTACATATGGGACACGCATTAGACCATACAGTTCAAGATGTTCTTGTTCGTTTTAAAAGAATGCAAGGTTTTGAAACTCTTTGGGTTCCAGGACAAGATCATGCAGGAATTGCTACTCAAGCTAAAGTTGAAGAGAAAATCTTTAAAGAAGAAGGAAAGACAAAACATGATTTAGGAAGAGAAGAATTTCTAAAACGTGTTTGGGCTTGGAAAGAAGAGCACGGCGATCATATTATTGAACAAATTAAAAAGCTTGGTGATAGTTGTGACTGGGATTACTTCACATTCACAATGGATGAGATTCCACATAAAGCTGTAAATAAGTTTTTTGTTGATATGTATAATGAAGGTTTGATTTATCAAGATAATTACATCATCAACTGGGATCCAAAACTTCAATCAGCAATTAGTGACGCAGAAGTTGATCACGAAGAAGTTCAAGGTAACTTCTATCATATCCACTATAAAGTAAAAGATAGCAATGCACTCTTAGAGGTCGCAACAACAAGACCAGAGACTCTATTTGGAGATACTGCCGTAGCAGTTAACCCAAACGATGATCGTTTTGAACATTTAATTGGTAAAAAAGCTATTGTTCCTATCTGTAATAGAGAAGTTACAATTGTTGCTGATACGCATGTTGATATGGAAAAAGGAACCGGTTGCCTAAAAGTTACTCCTGGTCATGACTTCAACGATTATGAGATCGGTAAACGTCATGAATTAGAAATCATGAATATCCTCAATAAGGATGGAACATTAAATGATAATGCTGAAGCCGTTAAGGGACTTACAGCAAAGGAAGCAAGAAAGAAAACAGTTGAACTTCTTGAAGAACTTGGCCAACTAGTTAAAGTTGAAGCTCATACTCATCAAGTTGGTCACTCTCAAAGATCTGGTGAAATTGTAGAGCCAATGGTTTCTAAACAGTGGTTTCTAAATACTAAAGAGATGGCAGATACCTCAGTAAAAGAAGTTGAAAACGGAAATATGACATTCTTCCCTAAAGGTTGGGAAAATACTTATTTTTCTTACCAAAAGAATCCAAGACCTTGGTGTATTTCTCGTCAGCTTTGGTGGGGACATCAAATTCCAGTATATGAATGTGCTGAATGTGGACATCAATGGGCAAGTGAAGAGACTCCACATGTTTGTCCTACTTGTGACTCTACAGCTTTTAAACAAGACTCAGATGTTCTAGATACTTGGTTCTCTTCAGGCTTATTTCCACTTAATACTTTAGGTTGGCCTGACGAAGAAGCAATGAAAGAAAAGGGTTTTGATAAGTTCTATCCTACTTCAACTTTAGTAACAGGTTTTGATATTATCTTCTTCTGGGTAGCTAGAATGATGATGATGTGTAACAAAGCAACTGGAAAGTCACCTTTTGATCATGTTTATATCCATGCAATTGTTCGTGATAAAGATGGTGTCAAAATGAGTAAGTCTCTTGGAAATGTAATTGATCCACTAGACATAATCTCTAAATACGGTTGTGATGCACTTCGCTTCACACTTGCAGTAAGCTCTGGGTACAACAGAAATATTAATTTAGATCCTGAAAAAGTTGAAGGTTATAGAAACTTTGTAAATAAAGTATGGAATGCATTTAGGTTTATTTATCCATATCTAGAAAATGCAAATGATAAAGGTTTTGAAGTCGATGATCTGCACCATCATGAAAGATGGATTCTAGCAGAATTAAATGATGTTACTAAAAAAGTAACAGAGTCATTTGAAGAATATCGTTTTGATGATGGTTGTAATGCCATTTATGCATTTGTTTACGACAAATTCTGTTCGTGGTTTATCGAGCTTTCAAAAGGTATTCTCAACAGCGAAAACCAAAATTTAAAAGCTCAAAGAGCAAACGTATTTAAGCATTGTTTTAAAGAAATCATGAAACTTCTTCATCCTGTTACTCCTTTTATCTCTGAGGAGATTTGGGGTTACTTAAAGACTGAAGATGAAGATCTACTTATCTCTCAGGAATATCCTGTTTACAAAGAAGAGCTTAATTTCTCTGAAGATGTTTACAATATGGAAAGATTCATTGAGATCACAAGCTCAATCAGAAATCTTCGCTCTCAGGCTAATATAAAACCCAAAGAAGAAATCGAAGTTAGATTCTTCACTGATGATGAAGAGCTAGCTAAATATTTCTTTAAAAGCCGTGGATACTTCAAAGAACTTGCAAGGGTTAAGTCTGGTAAGATTAAAGACAAGTCTATTGAGCGTCCTACAAAATCTATTATGAGGGCAACACCACATACTGAGATTTTTGTTCCACTAGAAGGAGTTATTGATATTCACGAGTATATTGAAAAACTTAACAATGACCTAAAGAAAGCTGAAAAAGAATTTGAAAAAGTTGAGAAGAAGTTAAAGAATCCAAAGTTTATTGAAAATGCTCCGGATGAAGTTGTTGAAGAAGTTAAGGGGAAGGCCCAAGGCTTTGAAGAAAAAATGAAATCGATTCAAAATAGTTTAGAAGGACTATCTTAAAATAAAAAAGCCCCTCATCAATGTGAGGGGCTTCCTATATCTAAAACTTATAATTTAAATTCTAGTGTACTTCTAAAACTTGTTGAGTATTTCTCATTCTGTTTAGGTAGTAGTACATTTTTCTAAGCTTTCTTTTAGAAACTCTTTTAGAAGTAAATCTGAAAGCTTCAGCATTGTATGGAACTTCTGTTAACTTAGCTCCTTGAGCATTCCATAAACCACCAAGGTTGGCGAATACAGCGATACCAGTTTGCTTAGTTTCTTCACCTGTGAAAACACCAGCTGTTAACTTAACTTTTCCGATGTCGAAGTTTGGAAATACACCTACTGTTCCGATTGAGTTTCCTAAACCATCAAGTTGTTTGATTGAAAAAGCGAAACCTACAAGAGTCATTTCATCTTTTTGTGCGATATAAACTCTACCGTTGATTCCTGGAATATCGATTTGAATAATTCCTGCTCCATTTGTATCAACTGGAACCATTGTACCATTTGGAAGTTCTGCAACTCCACCTGGAAGCTTAGCGATTTCAGTTAAGTTTAAATCAAGAGCAACATAGTTTTCTCCATTTAATCTAAATAGTCTGAAATAACCGTAGTCTTTCGGTAATGGTAAATGTAAAAATGGTAACTCAGTTGCACCAATGTTTAATTGAAAATCTGTAGTAACAAACTTACTGTTGTCTTGATCTCTAGTTTCTACACCGATATCAGAAACAATCTTTTTACTATTACCACCACAGCTCACTAAAGATAGTGATAATGCTAGTATTGATAATACTGTTAAAATCCTTTTCATTGTCTTCTCCTAGTTTGATTAGTGTATATAAATATCCTAACTCTTCGCTAAAGACACTACCAGAAAGCAAATGATGCCTTGACGCGGAGCAAACTATACGATAATTCGAAGGAAACTTAGTGTTAAAAATGAGAAGATTAATCCATATCCTACAAGTGAGGCTGACAGATCTTTTTCGAGTCCTGCATTTATAGCAATTGCCCCTGCTGTAATCATTGGGGGCATACCTGATTGTATTACTGAAATCTGTGCAGGAAGCCCATCTAAACCAACTGCTCTTACAATTACCAATATTAATAATGGAATAATTAGCAGCTTAGTCCAAAGACCTATGGCCAAAGGTCTTACAGCTGAGCGATCAAATTTATATTTCATATCAAATCCCACTGCGAGCATCGCACATGGAATTAAAGTATCACTTAAACTATCAAACACATTCTCCACAACATAAGGCATTGGTACGATCTTAAAGGCAAAGCCACCGAGCAAGGCCAAAAATGGTGGAAATATAAAAAGGTCCTTTGCAGCTTCAGTTAAGGATTTAGGTTTATTTCCAGTAAAATAAGGAAGTACAAAAGCTCCTGCAAGGATGAAAGCTATCCCTGAACCTAGCTGATCATAAAGAACTGCATAACCAATGGCATCTTTTCCAAAAAATCCTTCTGATAAAGGAATTCCTAAGAACGCAGTATTTCCCATAGTGGTAACAATAACCAATGCTCCAAATATAGACTTTGAAAATTTTAACCACTTATAAAGCGCAAAAAGAAGTAAAAAGTGAAGGCCTAACATCAACCAATGAACACCAACA
>CAXGOD010000265.1:0-4184 GCA_964011245.1 uncultured Bacteriovoracaceae bacterium
ACCTTGTTGATAATCATTTCCTATATTCATTAAATTCGTTGACTCATGGCCGGTAAACCACTAGTATTGCGCAAAAATTCTACAATTTTAAACTACCCAATTTACATGGAGTAACAGAATGAAATTAATGGCGAAAACGAGAAATATTGGTATATCTGCCCATATTGACTCGGGAAAAACAACTCTAACTGAAAGAATTCTTTATTACTGTGATAAGATCCATAAAATCGAAGATGTTCGTGGTGGTGGTGATGGTGCAAAAATGGACCATATGGAGCTTGAAAAAGAAAAAGGTATTACTATTACATCTGCTGCTACAACAGTTAACTGGCATGGATATGATAAAGAAGGTATTACTTTCGCTGAAGGTGATGGGAAATCAATCAAAATCAATATTATCGACACTCCGGGTCACGTTGACTTTACAGTTGAGGTTGAGCGTTCATTAAGAGTATTAGATGGAGCTGTATTAGTTCTTTGTTCTGTATCAGGTGTACAGGCTCAGTCAATTACAGTTGACCGTCAGATGAAAAGATATAATGTTCCAAGACTAGCATTCTTAAACAAGATGGACAGAATGGGAGCTGGAGCTGATAAAGGTGCTTCTGAGCTTAGAGATAAGCTTCACCATAACGCAGTTTTAATTCAAATCCCTATCGGTGCTGAAGAGAATTTTGCTGGTGTTGTAGACCTTATTACTAAAAAAGCTATCTACTTTGATGGTGATAACGGTGAGAATGTTAGACAAGAAGATTGTCCAGCTGATCTAGTTGAATTAATGGAAGAAAGAAGAGCTACAATGCTCGATGAAGTTTCTGCCTTTGATGATGACGTTATGGAAAAATATTTAGAAGGTGAAGAGCCAACTGAAGAAGAAATTCATAAGTGTATTAGAAATGGTGTTAACTCATTAGAATTAACTCCAGTTCTTATGGGATCTGCATTCAAAAATAAAGGAGTTCAAACACTTCTAAACGCTGTTGCTAGATATCTTCCGTCTCCAATTTCTTGTGAGAAGCCAGAAGGTATTAAAGAAACTAAAGAAGGTGATGTTAAGATTACTCTTGAGCCAGATTTTGATAAGCCACTTGTTTGTATGGCCTTCAAAATTACTGACGAGCAATTTGGACAATTAACATATACAAGAGTTTATCAAGGTACATTAAAGAAAGGTGAAACGATCTATAATACAAGAACGAAGAAAAAAGTTCGTTTAGGTAGAATGGTACGTATGAACTCAAACGATAGAGATAATATCGATATGGCAGGAGCTGGAGATATTATCGCAATGGTTGGTATCGACTGTGCTTCAGGTGATACTTTTGTTGCTGATGACAACCTATTAAACGTTTCTTGTGAAGGAATGCATATTCCTATTCCAGTTATCGAGCTTTCAATTAAAGCTAAAGATAAAGATCAACAAGCAAAAATGTCTAAAGGTCTTGCAAGATTTAGAAAAGAAGATCCTACATTCCACGTATTTACTGATGAAGAGTCAGGTGAAACAAGAATCGCTGGTATGGGTGAGCTTCACTTAGAAATTTATGTAGAAAGACTTAAAAGAGAGTACAAAGCAGACGTAGAAGTTGGTGCTCCTCAAGTTAACTATAGAGAAACAATTAGAATCCCAGCTGACTTTGATTATACTCATAAGAAGCAAACAGGTGGTTCTGGTCAATTCGGTCAAGTTGTAGGAAATATTCGTCCACTACCTGCTGATGAGAAAGAAAGAGAAGATCAAAACTTCAAGTTCACAAACAATATTAAAGGTGGATCTATTCCTTCTGAGTTTATTGGTGCATGTGAGAAAGGTTTTGAAGACGTAATGGATAAAGGTCCATTAGCGGCATTCCCTTTAATTGATGTTGCTGTTGAGCTTAACGATGGTAAGTATCATGATGTCGATTCATCAGATATGGCCTTCAGAATTGCTTCAAGACAAGCAATGAGACAAGCAATTGCAAAAGCTGACGCTGTTATTCTTGAGCCATATATGCAAGTTCAAGTTGAAACTCCAGATGAGTTCCAAGGTTTCGTAATTGGAGATTTATCTTCAAGACGTGGATTAATCCAAGGTACAGAAGCTGGTGTTGGTGGAGAAGCAATTATTAACGCTCAGGTTCCTCTTTCAGAAATGTTTGGTTACTCTACTGACCTAAGATCAGGTTCAGCTGGTAAAGCATCATATTCTATGGAATTTGCTGAGTACAAAGATTGTCCTTCAAATGTTCAAGCTGAAGTTATTAAAGCTAGACAAGAGAAGCTTGCTACAGAAGATTAATAGTTAATTAAATTTAATTATATAGAGAGAGGGACCCTAAATGGGTCCCTTTTTTTGTCTAAACTTTAAACACCCCATGAAATTTTCACAGTTAGTATAGAGCTTAATCTAACTTAACGGTACAATAGTTCAAACAGAATTATGGAGTTAAGTTAATGAAATTAGGTTTATTTTTAACGTTGTTTTTAATGGCTCAAGGGGCATTCGCTGATGTTACTGTTAATGTAAAATGTAAAATTAAAGAAACTGCCCGTGGCTCAAGTACTAAAGTTAGTACCGAGATGATTACATTATCAAGTGATGGACAGCAAACGCTGGCGATAGCTCCAGTTATGTCCATGGATCGTGGTGCTATTTTTCTAGTAAGTTTGTCAAAAGGAAACCTTTATACTGATGCTCTTGGTGATGAAGTTGGGGCGGATTACTTTCTCTCTGTAGCAAGAATTCAAAATAAAACTAAGGAGCTACAAAGAATATCTTTAAAAGGTAAAACACAAGATATGATGACCCTGACTGAAAAAGAGGGGATCGTTGAATCTGTTTCTTATAGAAAAGATAAAGGAAAACTTCAATCTAAAGCACCAGGGGCTTTAAAACTAAAGTATAAGCTTAAGAGATCTAAGAAGATTCAAGTTACTTGTGAAATTATTAACTAAATATGGCCTATTTAGCCAATTCAATATAGGATGCGTCAAATAGGTTAATTTAAAATGATAGAATCATCTCAACTAAATGTATTAATGGCAGTAGATAAAGCGTCAACTCTTTCAGAGGCGGCAGATGCTCTTAATATTACCCAATCAGCTGTAAGTCAGAATTTAAAGTCCTTAGAACTTAAAGTTGGATTCGATGTTGTTGCACGTAAAGGGAAAAAAGTAGGCTTAACTCCAAACGGAAAAAAACTAGCAAAGCTTGGCCGTAACTATTTTAAAAAGTTAGATGATGCCATCACTGAAATATTACAAGAGAAGAATAAAGTAACAGGATCGATCAGTATTGGAACTATGTTTGGTATCGGTAAGTCTTGGATTGCCAATCGTGTAATTGAGTTTTCATCTCATTTTCCAGAGTTAGAAATAGAAATTAAAATGGATTTTCCGGATAAGCTTTTAAAGGACTTTGAAAACCATGACCTAGACTGCTTGGTTTTACCGGAAAAACTTATACCAGCTCACTGTGAAAATAAAGTACTACATACAGAGAACTCAACATTGGTTTATCCAGACTCAGATAAGTTTGATATCAATACAAACACTACGTTGAAAGAAATAGCTGAAATGCCTTTAATCTTTTTTGAACAAAGAGATCCTTTGTTTTATCAGTGGTGTAGAGCAAAGTACGGAAGTGTTCCAAGAAATATTAAGCCTCATATAATCGTGAATGCTTTTGGACAAATGTTACAAGCAGTTCATGAAGGTCAGGGAATTGCTGTTGTTCCAACTCATGTTTTCAGAAGATCATTTTTTAAGAAAAAAGTTAAAACTCTAGGGAAAGAGTTTGATATTCAATCATCAATTTTTCATTTTATTTTTCATAATGAAAATAAAGAGAATCTAAAAATTAATACTCTTTATGACTTTTTAGAAAAAGAAGTCGAAAAACTAGATTTATAAGTTAAGGAAGACTTAAATGGATTTAAGCTCATTTCATCAAAACCTACCAATTAAATTTAAAGAGCTTGTTCTTTTTATCTATAAGAAAGGATTTAAAACAGGTGTAGTCGGGGGTGTACCTCGTGATTTTATATTAACTGGAAATGTTGGTATTGATTTAGACTGTGAGTTACGACCAATTGAAGGTAAATCATTAGAGGATTGGGCGCAATTAATAAGTTCATTAAATGAAAATTATAAAATAGAAGAACTTAGTTATAAGGTTGTTAGAATAAGTTTAGATGGGCTTG
>CAXGOD010000266.1:0-4177 GCA_964011245.1 uncultured Bacteriovoracaceae bacterium
TGGTGATAATGATCCTATCCTTGAAGCCCTTAAGCATAAGGTTGCTGGTATTTACCAAATTCAAATTAAACCAAATGATGAGTCAGATGTAAGACCATATGAAATGTTTGTTTCTCCTGTAAAGTATAATAGTGAAACAAGAATTATGCTTTTCTTTTATCCTTTAATGTCGATGCAAGACACTATTACTTCACAAGCAAGAAGTATTGTTAATCCAATTGAAAAGATTTTAGATACTATTGTTTCAAGCGGTAAATTTACGACAGAAGAAAAAGAAACTTATGCAAAAGAATTTGATATCGCAAATATCTCACCACTTCTAGCTAAGTTTAGCTCAGTGGTTGAAAAGCAAGAAAGTACAAAAGCTCAATTTGTAGATCAGATTGAAATGCTTTATGGAAAACTAGATAAGTCGTTTGAAGTTACTGATGATATTGAAAAAACAAACTTTGAGTTAAGTGAGAATAACACTTCTCAAGTACAAAACTTAAAAGCATTTAAGAAAAATGTTATTGAACTAAGTTCTTTTGCGAAAGAATTTGAACAAACAACTAAAGAAGAGTTTGATACACTTCAAAAAACAGTTCAGGCATTTAGCTCAAACGCTGGAAAAGTTTCTGCTTTAAAGGAGATTGTTGAGCAGTTAACAATGTCCGTTCCAAAGTTTGGAAGTATTCGCGAAGATATTAAAGCTCAAAAAACTCAAATGTCTGAAGCAAAGATGAGATTTTCTCATTCATTAGCTCAAATGGTTCATCTTAAAAAACAAATTGGTGAAGGGGAGACCTTAAATCGTTTTACCAATAGTTATGACAGAGTTAATAGTGAATTTAAAAAACTAGATACAATCTCAGTGGATCTTGAAAAGAGGTTAACAAGTTTAGAGGTGATGTTATCTAAAACTCAAATGCTTATGAATGACATTACAGATAGAATGCCTGGTTTTGAAACTTCTCAAGAGCTATCAGCACTTGAGATGGCCTCAAAACAAGTTAATCAATACGCAGCTCAAATTAATGGAATGAATGGGCACCTTGATAGAACTGAAGATGAAATTATCAGTCATTTAAAATCTCTTTATATCAATACGAAGAATAATTTAGAGAAGAGTAGAGATCTTGCTGGATTCTTATCTGAAAGACCAAGTCTGATAGAGTCTTTTGACGCATCTGCAACTGAAGAAGAAACATACGAGGAAGAGTTTAGAGATTCACCTCAGATTTCCTAATTATTATCATGTCTAACACTATTTGTTTGCCAATTGATCGTGGAGTTTGCTATATCAAACTCCATGAATTTATCACAACTAATTAAAAACAGAACATACGTAATATCAAAAATTAATGACGCCGATGAACAGACTTTAAAGCGTTACTTTCAACTGGGTATCGTTCCTGGGACTGAAATCATTCTGAAGCGCAAGGCTCCTATATTTAGAGACCCAATTGTTTTTCAAATTGAAAACTCACAAGTTGTTTTAACTAAAAAAGAAGCTTCATTAGTTGAAGTTCATGAGGGAGTTTAAGATGTCTCAGATTGGTCTTGTTGGATTACCTAATAGTGGAAAATCAGCTCTTTTTAATGCTCTAACTGGTTCTCGTCAAAGAGTTGCAAACTTTCCTGGTATAACAGTTGATAGAAAAGTAGGAAAAAGACAAACACAGAATAATGAAATCAGTATCGTTGACTTGCCTGGTATCTACACAATGGATTCTAACTCGCTAGATGAGAGAGTAACTAGGGATTTTATTTTAAATTCAAATGAAGAAGATAAATGCGATGCTCTTATTGTTGTGGTGGATGCGACTAATATTAAAAAGAGTTTGTTCTTAATTGAACAAATTAGAGAGCTTGGATTAAAGTTTGTTATCGCATTGAATATGATCGACCTTTCAGAGCAAAGAGGACAAAAAATTGATATTGATGCTCTTTCAAGTCACCTTGGAGGAATTTTAGTAATACCAACTGTCGCTGTAGAAGATGAAGGGCTCACACAATTAGATATTGCGGTAGATAAGCTACTAGAGCAGCAGGCTCAATCTTTAAATGTCCCAACATCTTTTATTCAAGATATTAGAAAGCCAGAGTATATAAAAGAAAAGCTCGATCAAGTTAATTTTGTTTTAAATAAAATCATTAAAAATAAAATTCAAAAAGATAGCTTCACTGAGAAGGTGGATTCAGTAGTACTCCATCCCGTTTTTGGATTACTGATTATGGTCGCCATCTTTGTTGGTTTGTTTCAACTTCTTTTTGTTGGAGCTGATCCTTTTATTGGTTGGATAGAAGGTGGCTTTGAGTTATTGGCCACTGGTATTAATGCCGTATTATCTGATGGATATTTTAAAAGCTTACTTATCGATGGAGTTATTGCTGGTGTTGGGGGAGTTGTTGTTTTTCTTCCGCATATTGTGTTTCTCTTTATTATTATCCATTTTTTAGAAGACTTCGGTTATCTTGGAAGGGCAGCATTTCTATTAGACTTTATAATGAGAAAGCTTGGCCTACCTGGTAAGGCAGTTGTTCCTCTTTTATCAAGTCATGCCTGTGCTATTCCTGGAATTATGTCTGCAAGAATTATTGAAGACAGAAAACAGCGTTTAATCACTATGTTGATCTCACCACTTATGGCCTGCTCAGCGAGGCTTCCTGTTTATACATTATTAATAGCAGCAGTTGTCCCTAATGAGACTGTAATGGGATTTTTAGGACTACCTGGTCTTGTAATGTTTGGCTTGTATGCTTTTGCCATTATTGTCAGTTTTATTGTGGCCTTTGTTTCTAGAAAGGTGATTACTGGTACTTCAGTTAGTTACCTTATGATGGAACTTCCTCCGTATAGAACACCAAGATTAGTTAATGTCCTTCGTGGTGCTTGGCAAAAAGGATTAGTCTTTTTGAAAAAAGCTGGAACAGTAATCTTTGCTTTATCGATTGTCATCTGGGGATTAGTAACTTTTCCTGGAGCTCCAGAGGGAGCTACTGAGCCAAAAATTAATTACAGTGCTGCAGCAAAAATAGGAAAAACATTTCAACCAGTATTTAGTCCACTTGGTTTTGATTGGAAGATGACAACAGCATTGATTCCATCTTTTGCAGCCCGAGAAGTATTAGTAAGTGCTATGGGAACAGTAATGGCAGTAGACGAAGAAGATGAAGATAAGCTAATTGAAGGATTATCTGAACTTATGAAGAATGAATATAGTGTAGCCTCACTTTTAGCATTACTAGTATGGTTTATTTTTTCACCACAATGCATTGCAACTTTTGGTGTTATGAAAAAAGAAACTAATGGTTATAAAATTCCACTTATTTTCGGAGCTTACACACTTGCTTTAGCTTATTTCTTCTCTTTTATAACTTACCAAGCGGCGTTATCCCTTTTCTGACATCGGTTGTAAGAAAAGGTAAGTTGAAAAACTCTATCGATTAAGAAAAGATGTATGCACTTTTACAATGACGTAAAGAGGGAGTGTGCATGGAAAGATTAATTCTTAGTTTATTATTATTAGCATTATCAACAGCTTCAATAGCTTCAACAAAAGTTATCTATGGTGACGATGACAGATTAGATGTTTTCGAATCTACTAACTCAATGTTCGTTGAACTTTCAAAGTCAACAGCTGCAATGATTCCAAATAGAGCTATTAAGAAGGCCTTTGGCGGAAAAACTTATACAATTAAATCAAAAACATTAGCACAGCGCGGTATTTGTAAATCAGAAAGATTTGCTAATCAACCAACTGCAGCAAACTGTTCAGGGTTCTTAGTAGGAGACAAGTACTTAGTAACTGCTGGTCACTGCATCAGAAGTCAGTCTGACTGTTCTGGATCTCACTGGGCATTTAACTATAAAATGAAAAACACATCTGATGCTAATCTTCAATTACCAGCAAATGATGTTTATAGATGTAAAAAAATAATCTCTCAAAGCTTAGATAGCAGAACAAAAGATGATTATGCACTTATCGAGCTTGATAGAGTCACTAATAAGAGACCTCTTACTTTTAGAAGGAAAGGGAAGGTTACTAAAAATACTAAATTAGTAGTTATTGGTCACCCAACAGGTCTTCCAACTAAAATTGCTGACGGAGCATGGGTAAGAAGTATGAACAATGTATTCTTCTCAGCTAACTTAGATACTTATGGTGGTAACTCTGGTTCAGCTGTATTCAAT
>CAXGOD010000267.1:0-4163 GCA_964011245.1 uncultured Bacteriovoracaceae bacterium
CTAGAGATGGTGATGGTGTTTTTCTAAACTTAGGGCCTAAACATTTAGTCAGTAGGCTTAATGTTTCAGATACTTTAAATATTGCAGCGAGTGCAAAAAATAATGCGGCTAAAACTCTGACAACACAACAAGGTAATGGTCGTTTTTTTAATCCTATATATGGTCTTCCTATTACATGCGGGGAAAATACAGTAGGTAGTGATTGTGGTGAATCAGATGATAATAAGGCCTTCGCTCTAACTAAAGAAACAGATGGTAGTGATATAACAAGTGAATTTCATTTTGGTAATTCTCAAATAAATAACTCAGGGATCTCTAGCTTTACATGGAATACATTAGCTAACTCAAGTGGATTAGATAATGGTTTTTTTAACTATTCATTTGGTGCAACTTATAGAGCTAGATCAACAGGATACATAGATCGCTTTGATGTTTATACCGACGCTAATGGCCGAGATGTTGTTGTTGCTCACTTAGTAGATTATCAAGAAGGTGTCTATGTGTATGCATCAGATGATCAGTCGGGAGCATCTTTTGATGGTAATACCATTAAGTTTACAAGCGCATCTTTTGATGTTCCAAGAAGGTCTCAATTAGCTTTTATTAATGGTGGTGGGGTTAATAGAAACCCAGCTGGAAGATTTTCACTTGATATTAATAGTATCAGAGGTGGTGTTCTTAATAGTGGCTTTAGATGTATGATAAAAGTAGAAGATTAATATATTGGTTATAAAGGTACGTATGTTGAAATTACTTATTTGTATAATATTCTTATTTAGCTTCACGTCTTGTAAAAAAGATGGAGGTGAAGAAGTTACACGAAACGTAAATGTAAATACTTCGGGTATCTTTTATCCGGTAGAAGTTTATTACTATACTTCTGCTGCTAGTAAAGTGCTAGTTAATGGAGATTATGATTTTGGAGAGTATGAACTTAACTCTGGAGATACAGTTTTAAAGTTTACTATAAAAAACAATACTGACTTTCCTTTAACTGATTTAATTGTTGAATTTGGTGCCGAAGAAGAAGAAAGAGCTTTTCATTATGCACTAGATGAAAACGGTGATAGACAACACCCTGGTATCTTACAAGCAGATGATTCCGATGCTTGTTCATCAGTTTTGGCGTCTCATACTAGTTGTGATATTTATTTAGTAATTAATGCTAATGCAGAATTAGGAGAAAAAAATTATGAAGACTCTGTGGTTTTTAGTTATAAAAATTTAGTTAAAAATGGTACCACACCAAAGATATTTAAAGTATATGCCGGAAACGAAGCCAGTTTAGTTTTTCAAAACGAAGAGACATCATTTCCATTTGGTAATCAAATACGTTCGGAATATCTGGTAGAAAGATCTGTAAAACAAACTTATCATCAAAAACTTACAGTTACTAATCGTGGTGATCTAACTGCAAGAGATTTGGGAGTTGGTTTTCCAAATGCAAATAAATGTACATCATTAACTGCCAATAATGGGGACGGTGCAAATTGTAATTCATTAGGCGCAGATTTTTTAAAAACACATTTTACTGATGCGTGGGAGTACACCCATAACTGTCCTACAACTTTACCTAAAGATGAAAGCTGTGTTATAGACGTTTATTATCATGTGAGTAATCAGGATCCTGACTCTGGTCCAGTTCCTGAAGAAATTAAAAAGCTAAAATATGACGTTGCTCTTAAAGTAGACTATCTCAAAGATCCTCTTAATTCTCAAGGGGCTTTAAATGGATATTTTTACAATATCATCTCAACTAAAATACAAGCTGAATTTGAAGCAAACCAGGACTCAACAGATTTTACTGAATCAACTGTAACCGGACGAAGAAGTAGTGTCACATTTCTTTTAAAGAATACTGGATATCAAGCTGGCGTCCTTCATAAGATATATATGTATGACGACAATGATGTCATGCTTGGAAAGTGTCATTTGATTGCTAATGCAGAAGGTTATTTAGAGTGTTTTGAAGTCGATGGTAGTGAGGTGATGACAAATAATCCTGTTCTTTTAAAGAACTTACCTTTTTTTGTTAAAGATAGAAGTGGTTGTTTTACTCCTTCCTATGGGACTGAAGTCCTTACTGCAGTTGATGGTATATGCGCTTTAGATGTTTTTTTCCAACCAAGTGTTCAGTTTTCAAAACAAACATCAGATACTGCGCATACAAAAAAGGTAAAATTGTCAGCTGAATATGACACGAAGTGGAAAGGCCTTGAAACTATAGTGAATCATAATGTGCATGAAGTAACCGCTATTTATGAAGCAGCTGCAAAGTTGGTTTTAGACAAAATAACTTATGGAGATTTTATTTGTACGCCAACGACGGAAGGGTGTCGAACAGAGGCGTTAGTAAGTAATAATGTTCAACAATTTACAGCTCGTTATGATTCATCTGACCCTACTGATTATATCGGTTGTGAAGATAATTTAAATAACCACTACTTTGATGAAAGCGAAGTGAGTGAATTAGAGTGTGAAGATAAATTTAAATTTAATTCGTATGCAGCAGTTGACCTTGAAAGAGTGGCATTAATTAATCCAAGCTTTGCTGCTGGTCAGGGTATAAAATTAACAGTGAGAATAAAAAATATTGGAAAACAAGATGCCACTAATATTAAGTACTTTGTTGATAGAATGAATGTCTCTGGTAATGAAATAGATACTATAGATCAAAATGGTACTGAGTTTTTTGGTGACTCAAATCCATCTTCGATTGGAGTCGATGCAACTCATAAGTATTACACTGATCTTAAGTATATTGAAGGTGATTGTATGACGATCGCAGAAAATGGAACATGTAGTTTCTCAGTTGTTGTTTCTCCAATTGCTCTTGCGGCAGCAACTGAGTCAGCAAATTGTAGAAGAATGAAATCTATGTTCACTAATGAACATGCTATTGTTTCAGGGCAAGAGAGTGTGCATACCACCGCAGGTATTGATTGTTCTGCGGTTTCAGATGTTTCCGCTCAATTAGATTTTGATCCGTTTAAAATGTTTAGTGTTGAGTACGATGATGCCTCTGTTTATTACGATGAAAACCTCTATAGTGCAGAAAAAGACATCGCAAGAAGAAGAATAGACTTACGTTTACATGCTACTTTAGTTGCTAAAGGAGCCCTTTCTTCATTAAGTTATCAGAATAAAATCTTTGCTGGAGAAATAAGAAGAGTTGAGCATAAAGATATCGTTTTGCAAAATATTGGAACAGGTAAGGTGCCATATATAGGTTGGAAAGGTTTAAGAATTGCCCAAGGTGGTAGCGAAGTTAAAGTTGTAGGTGATTCTGTTAATGAAAAGCATAATCTAAATATCCTTCCAGTTAATGATGGAGACCTGGCATCAGTGGAGTGGCAAAATATCGCAGGTACTAATGTTACTGGGGTCAATTTTGACTGTACTAAAATTATAGACTTTAATTATGAGCCAAATGCAACTGCGATGGCTGGAATAAATACTCGAAATCTAGCTAGTATTGATTCTTTGAATGCAACATATAGCAATTTTGCGACGATAAAAAATAATTGGAATGGTCGTGGGTTAGATATGGGTGAAACATGTGTTTTAAGGATACAAAAAAATGCAGAATTTAGAGGGATTGACATAGATTATATTGATTATATGAATAATCATAAATTAAGGACAACTAGCGATTTTGAAGATAACCTCGCTCATAATGCTTATACGCTTTTACTTAATCTTAAAAATATTGAAGCTGCTAGCTATGATGAAAAATATGTTTTGATTAATGACAAACTTAAAAACAATAAAGGTTTTTATGTTGAACTAGACTATTTTGATGGTGATAACGAGCCAAGTTCAAATCCATCAATTCAAACTTTAATAAATGCTGGTCAGTCTGTTTCAACTCATGTTAATGTCGCCTTCGGTGGGAAGATGACTAAAGATAATACCTCTCTTGGATCTGCTCAGGTTAGGATTACTATAGATTCTCCAGGTAAGCCCGTTTTTTCTGCAGCTTATCCATATAATAGTGCTTTTTTCTATCATAGCTTATACAACTTTGATGAAAATTTAGATTTGTTTTGGTTCTGGCTAAGTGGAAATGTCGTAAACTCTATTACTGATTCTGGAGGAGGCAGTTATTTTCCACATATGATGGGGGCAGCTCCTGTTGATGCAGCTTCTTCAACTCCGGCAAC
>CAXGOD010000268.1:0-4150 GCA_964011245.1 uncultured Bacteriovoracaceae bacterium
TTGGCCTGATTCGCTAGCTTTCCTATAGTCATTTGTTCATTCATGCTCATATCACACACTCCGTACCATGGTACAGAGTCAAGGTTATAACTGATTATTTTATTTGAAAAGGAAAATGTATAACTTTAATAACTTACTGAGTTATTTTATACCTAATAAGACATAACTTACATAATGCTTATTGATTTCACTCACATAAATAACCGGTTCAGGATACCCAAGTTTTAACATGGCAAGTTCTACATTTCTGAACCATTTATTGGGATCTAGTCCCATTTTTTTAGCTTTATTAATTGCCTGAAGTACTCTTCTAGGGCCTGCATTGTAAGCGGCCATCATCATACGCAACCTTGCCTCCTCATTCATATCCTCCTTTGGATCAAAGTATCGATTCTTTATCCAAGCAAGATATTTAACACCAGCATGGACATTATTATCGTAATTCTTTTTCCCACTTATCACTGGAATTTTGATATAGGGTTCATTTGCGGTCATCTGTTTAATTTGAAATAAGCCTATAGCTCCCCATTTATTTTCGATATCTTGATTAAACCTGGACTCTTGATAACAAAGACCAGCAAGTAAGCGCCAGTCAAACTTAAACTTTTTTGCATACTTCTTAAGTGTTCTGTCATATTTAGAGATAGTTGAGGAATCGATATCAAAATCTTTTGATTGAATTTTCCCGATATCATAAAAGTATTTATAGTTAAGTAGGTTACCAAGAAATGATCCTTTTTTAACTTTTGGTAAAAAAGAGTTCAACTCATTAAGTAATTTCTCATTATTCTTTCTTACTCCCCAACTTATCTTAACTTTTTTTCTAAAAGGTCTATCCTTTAAAACGACCAAGTTTTTAAAACGTTTACCAATAGTTGAAGCCCAAAATGAATTGACTAAAGTGTAGTCATACTTTTTTAAAGAAACCAACTCCATGACATCAGCAGCATTAAAATTAGCATTCACTTCTTTGACATTCACAAGGCCATCTTTCTTTATCAGTTCATTTTTATAGCTTGAGTTTTCTTGAACATGAAAATTTTTTCCTTGCCATGATTTAGTAAGTAATTCTTTTCTTGTCACAATGACATCATCAACTTTCTGATAAGGAGAAGTGAAATCGATCTGTGCTAAGCGCCTTTGTGTTTTTGTTAGCCCAACCGCTATAATATCTCCTTTGCCCTCATTTAACATTGGAATAAGTTGGTCAAAGTCCACAGGGATCATTTCAAATACAATCCTTAGATCGCCTTTTTTTACATATTTTGAATTTAAATGTTTGGTAAATTCTTTAATCATTTCATATTGAATACCTTTAGTATTTCCTTGATACATATAATACTCATAGGGATTTCTAGTGGTAAGTACTCTAATATATTTTTTTTTAAGAATACTATCCAATCCACCAAGCTCAACTTTACCAAGGTGTGTTTTAAGTTTTTCAACACTATAAGTGGCTTGAACAAAGAAAAGTGTAATTAATAATACGTATTTCATAGATAAGAACTTATCGGTTTATATGGCATAATTATAATATAAATCGGCAAGCAATGAGAAAGAAATAGGAATTAATGTCATTAGAATCCGAAAGATCATACTTGAATATACAGCTAAACTAATAAGCCTCTTATTTTACGAGCTCTTCAGACTGAGCAAAAAGCCATGTCATCCCAATCCCCATACTGAAATTATGTTGATTCTCGACTAATGGGCTATGTTTGTTTGCAGCTGTAGTATGGTTAGAATAGACTCCTCCAAGAAAGAGAGAGGCTTTGTCTGAATAGTCGTAATTTATAGCTAAGGAATAGGCCATATCAACAATACCAGACTTAGCCGAATAAGCACTTCTCTGATCTGTCTGATAAATATCAGCAACTTCATAGTAGAAGGAATTGTATTTTTTATCTGCAGCAGATAAACTTATCCCTGTGTACAGTGTTATCCTGCTTTCTGAACTTGGTTTATACCAATAGCGAATATTTGGTTCAATAATCCATCCTCTTTCAGCAAAATAAGGAAGCTTACCATCTTCATAATTTATTCTTAGACCAATACCTGCTGTTAATTTTTGATGATCATTTTTAAGAAGCTTAAAAATTAAACCAGGGCCTACTCCTAAGAGCGCTCCAGTATCTGGCATTCCATCTCTAACTTCATTTTCAGAAGTTTTAATAGGAAAATTAAACCCTGTACTCATTCCTAACTCCAAATACTTACTATTTATGATTCGTGCTCGAGTACCATCTTCATCTGCTCTTAACTTATCACCTCTATAGATAGCGATTGGAAATGGTATGAATTTATAAGAGCTATTCTTTGCCCCTGGATAATTTGCTAAACGAAAATAAGCAAAACCCGCCCCCATTTCATACTTTGGCTTTGTTATTTTATTAAAGTTTCTAGAAACATGGGAGTAACTTTTCTTTGGTAAAAATAAAAACAGAAAAATAAAAAAAATTAAAGCTCTCATGTACCTTATATTCTAGCATTTTTTGAAATATATGACTTTAATAAATTATTAGTAGGACTTATAAGAATATAACTGATACTTAGTAGCTCTATCCTTATCGAGGACAATCTCCAAATTCTTGGTGACACTTTGTAAGCATATTAATGCAAAGTATTACCATGATTTCAGAACTAAGGTATTTATACCAAACCATAGAAATTGGTGAGCTAGAAATTCATATTCGCTCACTTAGAGATACCTGTGAATATCAAGATGATAATGATGAAGCATCTGATGTTGGCATTAATGATACTCTTTGGTCTATTTTTGGTGTACTTTGGCCGTGCAGCTCTGTACTTGCAAACTTAGTAAATGAAAAAGAAACAAAAGACCTTAAAATTTTAGAAGTTGGCTGTGGTCTGGCATTATCTAGCATTGTCCTTAGTCTTAAAGGAGCAGACATAACTGTTACTGATTATAATCCAGCTTCAGAAGAATTTTTAAGTGAAAACACTCGTATTAATAAATGTAATGAGATTCCTTTTGTCCGAGCTGACTGGAATCATGATATTAGTAAATTAGGAAGGTTTGACCTTATAATTGGAAGTGATCTTCTTTATGAACGAGGTCACGCAAGTTCACTTTCAAACTTCATTAATAATCACTCTAAAGAGACTTGTGAAGTTATTATTGTAGATCCTAATCGAGGGAACCAAAATGATTTCACAAAAGAAATGGAGCAACTAAATTTTAAACACAATTCTTTAAGAAAAGTTTTTTTAGATCATCATAAGTTTGAATTTAAAGGACAAATCCACTCCTATACAAAATAACCTATACATAAAGATAAATTGATAAAAAATGACAAATACTTCCACCCAAAACAAAAATGTGAAAGATTGCGTGATTAAACTTTATTTTTTTAATGGAGTAAGTAACAGCTCCAACAGTATAAAGAATTCCTCCTATTAATAACCAATTGAAACCTTCAGAGGGAATTACTTGCGTAAGAGGTTTTATAAAAAACATTATCATCCACCCCATAAAAACATACATTAATGTTGAAAGGATACTAAAGCGGCCTGTAAAAAATATTTTTAAACAAACTCCAATAAGTGCAAAGCTCCAACTAATACCAAATATTAACCAACCTGTGGTTCCCCCTATAGCTCCAAGAGCAAAGGGAGTATAAGTTCCAGCGATCATAATATATATTGCACTATGATCAAAAACCTTTCGTCTAAACCTAAGCTTTATATCCTCAGTACTATGATAACTGGCCGAGGCGATAAACATGATAATCATACATACACCAAAGACCACAAAACTCACTGAGCTTTGAATATTATAATTCCCCATAGACTTTATAATAAGGAGTATTAGACCTACGACACCTAAAGCTGCTCCAAAAATATGGGAATATATATTAATTCTCTCTTCGACTGCTGAATAGGCTGTCATATAAACTCCTTCATTTGACTATACACGTGTTTACTGAAATTATCAAGTTGATCTGTATATATTACTAAGAGTCTGTTATTACGTGACTTTTATGAAATTTTAAGTAAACATTATAATATGACTACAAGAGCAGAAAAGAAACTTCAGACCAGACAGAGACTTATTAGTGAGGCCTTAAATCTTAGTGCCCACAAAGGCTTCTCTAATGTGAGTCTTAGAGAGGTATCTACAAGTGCTGGT
>CAXGOD010000269.1:0-4128 GCA_964011245.1 uncultured Bacteriovoracaceae bacterium
TATGATTAGCGTACCAGTTAGGTAAAACCTCTGTTTCTGTATCTTGAGCAATTAGTGCATCAAATAAGTTTTCAAATAAAGCCTCTAATGCTTTCGCATATTTGCTTTCACACTCAATAAGGTTTCCAAGTACTTCAAAGTTAGTAGCTCCACTCTCTTCAATAAAGTTTAAAGCTCCCTCTTTTACACCTTCACCTGTTTTATTAATCTCAATAAGAGACTGTCTTTTAGATTCAATCGTAATAACTTCTTTTGAAAGCTCACGAAGGTAAGAATCTTTTTCTTTTAAGGTTTGCTCTTTACCCTCAAGGTCAGTTTTCATTGCAACGTGCTTTTCCTCAAGATCAAAAAGTGTTTCTTTTGCTGATTGCGTGTCTATTCTCAGTTGAACAAGTTCATCAGAAAAGTTTGCAGATGTTTTTTCAATTTCTTCAACTTCAGCAATTATATCTTCTAGACTTTTTGAGTATTCATCTAACTTTGAAGTGTTTCTAAAAACAACTTGATCTATTTCAGAAAACTCAGTTCTTGCATCATCTAACTGGCTTGAGAGATCATTAACTTCATCTTCACTCTCCGTTAGCTGCTCTTTTAAGCTTTCTACTTTTTCTTCAAGTTTAGAAAAATCCATTTCGTCGAAGTTTTGCGCTTCTAGCTCTTCAAGTTTCATTTGAAGCTCTTCAAGTCTTTCAGATCGAAGAAGAATATCGTTATTTAATTCTTCATTTTCGTTATTTCTATCCTCGATATGCTTAAGTTTATCTTCTTTAGTTCTTTTTAAATGTTTTAATCTTTCTTCAGAAGCAGCAAGTTCTTTTGCCATTTCATTGTATTCAGCTTGAAGGCCATCAACATTTTCCATTAGATCTGTTTTCTTAATTCTTTCGTCTTCAAGAGTTAGCTCTAATGCTTCTTTTTTAAGTTCTGACTGCTCATGCTCAACTGTATTATCATCCAATCTTTTCTTAGAGTTTACATAGTCGTTAAGAAAATCAAATTCTTTATGAGAGTCAACAATTAACTGATGATGTTTAATTCTATCTCTAAGTCTTTTTGCTTTTTCAGCTTTCTCAGCTTGTTTTTCAAGTGACTTTAAATTTTTATAAATTTCAGTTTGAAGGTCATTTAATCTATTTAAGTTTAATTGTGTCTGATCAATTTTTTTAAGAGAGTCACGCTTTCTAAGTTTAAACTTAGTAATTCCCGCAACCTCTTCAATCATTGTTCTTCTTTCTTCAGGTTTAGCTTGAACTAATCTGTTAATTTCACCTTGAGCGATAATTGAGTAAGATTTAGCCCCTGCACCAGTATCCATAAATACTTCATGAATATCTTTAAGCCTTGCAGGCATTCCATTAATTCTATAATCAGACTCACCACTTTTATAAAGCTTTCTAGTTAAAGCAATTTCAGTCGGCTTAGAAACTTGATTTCCTATAGTAATATGCTTACCTGTGTCGTTTTCTAAAACAAGTGTTACTTCTGCAAAGCCACCTGGTGCATACTTTGAAGATCCAGCAAAAATAAGATCCTTCATTTTATTACCACGAAGATGCTTTGCTGATTGCTCACCCATAACCCAAAATAGAGCATCAACAATATTTGACTTACCACAACCGTTTGGACCAACAATACCTGTGATACCATCATCAAACTGAATAGTAGTTTTGTCTTTAAAAGATTTAAAACCTTGAAGGTGTAGACGAATTAATTTCATGAACTTATGTCCCTCTCTCGAAATTATATAAATTTTTGTGTTGTGTGTTGCCACTAACGAATCCAGAAAATCCTTTTCTGTGCTTAAAGCAAACCATTAGTAGAGATTGATTTTCTCTTGAAAAACAGTCGATTGTCTAGGTTTTATCGATTAAAACAAAGAATATTCTTTTTATATGCGCACATGGCCAAAACAAATCCTAGTGAATAAATTCAATAACATATTAAAATCAGGGCCATACATATAAAAACACATGCGTGACGCGTTAGTGCAATCATCTTCATAGTAAACAAAAAGACTTTCTTTAGCGCTTTACAGTGATAACTGCTAATTTTAAAGTTAGTTATGAACACTCACCTAGAAGATATATATAACTTTGAAAAAGAAGCTCTTGAACTAATAAGTAAAAATGGGCATAAGAACGTCAACTATATTGAAAAATTACAAGAATTTAATTCTCTAAATAATATAACTGAGAAAGAAGTTTATCAATTGGCACTAAGCTCAGAAAAACTACCTAAACAATACTACTCTGAGAAACAATTCGGATATTTCAATGTCACTTTAGTAAATAATGAATATTTTAATATGCAGATTTATATTATGAACGATATTCACACAGAAGTTCATAATCATGCATTTAATGGGGCGTTTAAGTTACTTGCAGGAGAAGCAGTACACAAGACTTTCCAGTGGGAGGAAAGTGAAAGAATAGATAGTGCTGTTCACTTTGGCAAACTAAGTGAAACCAACTCGATAAAGTTTAGCACTGGTGATAGCTGTTCTATTCAACTTCATACGATCCATCAAATCTTACGAATTGCAGATATAAATATAACCCTAATACTAATAGATAAGAAAAGTACTCCAAAGTCAGCTATGAACGGATATTTTTTACCTCCATCTCTTTATATTGAAAACTTGGATTTAAGTGATGACTTCAAAAGAAAAATTTATTGTTTAAGTATTTTAATTGAAACTAATCAAAAGTTTTTTGATGAAGAGTTAAAGATTTTTATTAGTAAAAGAAATACTTTGGAGCTATTTAGTCTCGCAACAAGGTTTAACTCATATGCACTAGAGCAAGAATATAAGGACGACACCAGAAAGAGTATTATAGACGCCACCTTAGTGGAACTTAAGAGTAGAAACTTATTCCATTACCTAGAAGGTTATTTTAAGTATATAAAGTCACAAGATAGAAAACTTCGATTTTTAAAAAGCTAATCAAAGAGTATTTCGCCACTACTATAAGGGCGTCCTTCTTTAAGTATTTTCAGCTCTTCTAAATTTATTTTTTTGTTAAACTCCTTTGTTAAAGAATCTTGTTCCAATTTATTTACATTTTTGATAATACTTTTCGAAACCACCAAGTAAATCAAACACCTTATCTTACATAAAATACATAAATGAACTCTTAAAATAATTAAAAAAAACAGATGTGAAATGAATTGAAAGTTCTTCCTTCACACCTTCAGCTTTAAACAACATACAATATGGAACAAAAACTAAATCCCCACTATTTACTAAAAATTTATAATCATCCTTTTGGTTAAACTCCAGATTATAATCTTCATCCTTTTTAGCAATTATTCCATATTTAATTGAATATTTCATTATTAACCTCAAAACCACAATGGGATTTAATATAATCTACAAATTTTTTATCTGAAAAATATTTAAATGGAATTGGATTAATATCCTCTTGTGGCCAAAAATCTTTCTTTGCAGCACGACAAACATCAGGTTCACCTGTCGAGCTATTATACTTGTAAATCATAACTCCTTCAGCACCAGTGTCACCAAAGTCTCCAGAAATTTTTATTCTATTCCAATTACCTAAGCGCGCATCTTGTCCTCTCGCATTTATACGCAGAACAACTCCCTTACCTTTGTAACGAATAAGTGGGAATCTTCTAGAGTGTCGACTAGGTCCTAAATCTATTGGCCCCTCTTCTAAAACTCCCCCTACAATTTTTTTTGTTTTTGCATCGAAAATTACTTCTTCATCTGTTGGAAGTGTAACAATTATTTGTGATTTATCTTCACTCCAGCGAACACTTGGAATAACAGTTCTAGGAAAAAAGAAAAACCATCCATGCATCATTTTAGACAAGGAATCACTTGGAAAGTCCGTTACAACCATCACCATATTTTGTTTTGCTTGTTCTGAAAACTCCCACTCATAATCTCGGGTTGCCTGGCATTCACTACTATCTGAATCTTTTGCACATCCATTTGGTACAATATCATTTCCACCTGTATTCTCTAAGTTAAACTGAGAAACTGTTCCTGTAATATTTCTCCAATCATCTCCACGGTTTTGAACTTGAAAGTTAAGACCATTAAAATAAGTTCCAGATCCTATATGTCTTTTAAGACTGAGTTTTTCCTTTACAGGTGCATAGTCA
>CAXGOD010000270.1:0-4124 GCA_964011245.1 uncultured Bacteriovoracaceae bacterium
CCTGCATATTCTTAGCAACTTCTAATAATTCTTTTTCTTCCCGTCCAACATCAAAGATCATGGCCCCTTCTTTACTTGTACCATTCACTCCAATTATTGTAGGTCTTTTACCTGATTTTTTCTTCCCAGACATCTTATCGACTTCTTTTACGAGGTCATCATCTTCTGGAATGGCAAATTCAACATCCCCTAGATCTTCTTTAAGTGTAGCAAGATCATCTTTTGATTCCTGTTCACCAATTTCAATAGAATCGGATGCATCCCCACCTAATTCATTAGCTACTTCTGATTTTTTTTCATCAGTAAACTCTTCTAATAGAAGTTCCATATCTTCAGGGTCTTCTAGCTCAAGATCAAGTGGCGCTTGAGCATAGGATTGACTACCTAACAAAAGAGATAGAAAAATAAAAAATGTTTTCTTTTTATTAATCAACTTTGATTATCCCCTTACACCAAATACATCTTTTAACATTGATTCATATCTTAGTTTTTTATTAGCTAAACCTAGTTTTCCACTTGAGCTCACAGCTCCCTGTAGTGCATCTAATACTCGTGAAGAAAATGCGCCATTTTGAATAACTAATTCAAAAACTTGCAAGGCCAGATCGTATTGTTTTTGCTGTAAATAGATTTGACCAATATGAATTCTAGAGCGAACTCTAATTTGCTTTGTATTTGATTTTTCAAGAAACTGGAACACCTTTAAAGAGTCATCTATTTTTCCATTATTCTTAAGCAAAACTGCTTTTTTATAAGTTTTTACTTCTTGATCAATATCATTTGCTGACATGGGCTTAACAGTTGGAACATTAGAAGAAACATTATCTAAAGATTTTGATACTTCATTTGCAAGACCATTTTTACCAAACACATCTACCGTTTCAGTATCAGACTTACCAAGTTCTTTCGCTTGATCAAAGTTTGGATCTTTTGTTATTTTTTCATCTCTTAGATTTGTATATTTCTCATTAAGATTTTTATACTTAACCATTAGGTCATCGTATTGAGACTTACTAACCCATGGTGATTTTTTAGGATTTTTTCTTGGTGTGTCACCATCGATTAATTTTCTAGAAGACTCTACTAAGCCTGAGCAACCGGTAACACTTGCTGTTAATGTTAGGGCCAATAAATAAGCCGAACTTTTTCTCATTGCAATGGTCCTCCATGACTGACAGCAATATAAAGACACTTCCCTATATTTTATTTTAAGGGTTGAGTATGTGCTAAGTCAATGTTATTTAAAGACAACTCACATGGTCGTAAAAATGATATACATAGAAGATAAAAAACTTAGAAATTTAATCGTAAAAGTCCCTAGAGAGCACTCTAGTATGCTTTATTTCATTTTAGAGTCAAATGATAACTTAGCCTTTTACTCAACTTTACCCTTCCCAAAAGATAGTCTTTTTCGTGAAGTAACCATCTATTGTACTCCGGAATTAACAGAACAAGTCGATAATACTATTAAAAAATTCAAGGACTCCTACGATTTAGAAATCCTTGAAGATAAAATTATTGATGATCTATAAGTTCTCTTTAATATAAGCAAGGACATCATCGTGATGAGTTTTTGTTTTAAACTTATTCATAATCTCTTTTAACTTTCCATCAATGCCAACAATAAAAGTTTGCCTTAAAATTCCATCATACTCTTTACCCATAAACTTTTTTGGCCCCCAAGAGCCATATTTATCGGCAATCTTATGATCTTCATCTGAAAGAAGAGTAAAGTTTAATTCCTGTTTGTCTTCAAATCTCTTTAATCTTTCAGAAGTATCAGGACTAATTGCAAGAACCTCTGTTTTAAGTTTAGCGAATTCTTTTTTATAGTCTCTAATACCACAGGCCTGAACTGTACATCCTGGAGTCATAGCTTTTGGATAAAAATAAACAACAACATTCTTTTTCCCTTTAAAATCTTTCAAAGAGACTTTATCTCCATTTTGATCTTTCAGTGTAAAAGCTGGTGCCATATTTCCAATTTTAGGTAATGCCATTAATCTCTCCTTATTTTTACCAATTATCTCTTAGTTTTCTTAAATTTATAAATTCCTCTTCATTGTTAACTTTTAGAAAAGGGTTAATTAATTTCTCTTCTGCCATTGTTGTAATAATAAATTCGTGATTTAGATCTTGGGAGCTTCTGCGTTTAATCCAATCATCCAATATTTTATTATTAGGTTCTATTGTTTTAGCAAATTCTAGATTATTAAGTAAATAGTCATGACTTGGATAAATCTTAATATTGTCTGCTAAGTTTTTAATAATGTTACAAATACTATGATAATGAATCTTTACATCTCCACCATTTTTGCAGTTTCCCACTCCAGCATTAAAGATAGCGTCCCCTGCAATTAATCCTACGGGCTGACTATTATCAAATACTAGAAAACATTGATGATCCATAACATGCCCCGGTGTATCGATGGCCTGTATAAAGTCTCCGGGAGCCAACTCTAGTCTCTCATTTTGCTTAAGCTTAATATGTTCAGTTCCTTCAATTCCAAGGAACTTTTCATTATCCTTAATATGATCGTGGTGAAAATGAGTATTAACGAGATACTTAGGTTTTAATCCTAAGTTCTCAACAATTGGCAATGTCATATTAATATCTAAGGGATCGAATATTATGGCATCTTTGCTTTTTTCACTATAAACGATATAGTTGAAATTTCTTAGCATATTATGCATGTAAATTTGAACGATTTGCATTAACTAGCCCCAGGTTTACTTAGATGGATTATAATAACATTTTTATCACAAGTTTCTATATTTTTGCAGTCGCTGGAATTATTATTAAGCAATTTCTGAATTATTTAAATATTCGACACATAGCTCTGAATAGAAATCAAGTTCCTTCAGAGTTTTCAAATAAGATTACAAATGAGGACCATTCTAAAGCTGCTGCTTACTCTATTGCACGATTAAAGTTTGGTAGTTTTTCTTGTTTAATCAACTTTGCTCTTTTAATGGTTTGGCTTCCTCTAGGAGGACTAGAATACCTAGATACTTTTAGTCGAAACTTTGGACATTCAGAGGTTACAACAGGTCTTATCTTCTTTGGTCTATTTTCACTAATCGGTCTCATCATAGATCTTCCTGAGGGTATCTATAAAACTTTTGTTTTGGAGGAGAAATTTGGCTTCAATAAGACAACTCCTAAACTCTTTATTAAAGACCTTTTCAAACAAATATTATTAAGTCTTGTTTTAGGTGCTCCTCTTCTATTTATCTTAATGAGCATTATGAATAAACTTGGAAATAATTGGTGGGCCTATGCCTGGGCATTTATCGTGGTCTTCCAATTTATTATTATTTGGGCTTACCCAAAGTTTATAGCACCATTATTCAACAAGTTTACTAAGATGGAAAACCAGGAGCTTAAAGGAAGTATTGACCAATTGATTATAGATTGTGACCTGAACTTTAAAGACTATTATGTCATGAATGCTTCAATTAGAAGCTCCCACGGAAATGCATACTTTACAGGCTTTGGACGTAACAAAAGAATTGTCTTTTTCGATACACTTTTAAAGTCTCTCAAAAATGAAGAAGTTGTAGCTGTATTGGCCCATGAGCTTGGTCATCTTAAACATAAACATATTTTAAAGTCTTTGATTTGGGGAGTTCTCTTTATGGGAGTAGGGCTCTATATTTTAGGAGTTCTTTATAGAACACCTAGCTTTTTCACAGACCTAGCTGGAACTAATAGTTCGAGTTATATGGGGCTAATGCTTTTTTCTTATGTTTCTTCAGTATTTAGCTTTATCTTCACACCAATATCTAGTTGGCTTTCACGCAAAAAAGAATACGAAGCAGACGAGTTTGCCACAACCTATGCTAGTGGCCAGGCACTTATAGATGCTCTTATCAGTATGTATAAAGATAACTCCAATACATTAACTCCTAGTCCAACCTACTCGAAGTTTTATTACTCACACCCTCCCGCTATGGAGAGAGTGGAGTTTATTAAATCGAAAATGAATTAAGTATAAATAGATTCCATTAAGGACTCTTTTAAAAAGGCCATATAGGGTTCACGGTACTTTTCTACTTCATTGTGCATTTCATGATAAGCACCTTCATTCTTAAATAGCTTGGCATTTTTCTCAACATGGGAG
>CAXGOD010000271.1:0-4121 GCA_964011245.1 uncultured Bacteriovoracaceae bacterium
TCCCATTTGTTCCCTTGGAGCTTGGAGTGTTGGCCCTACAGATGTATCAAGCAGACCTGATAATGCTACCCTTCCTATTACAGCAGACACAACTGACTCTGCTGGTAATATTGCAAGTCAAGCATCAATTACAGTTGATAAAACAACAACGGTACCAACTGTTGCGATAACAAACTCCCCAGACATTTCTCAAGCGAATTTGACTTCATATATTGTATCTGGAACTTGCTCTGAAAATGGAACAAATATAAGTCTAGACGTTGGCGGTATTACTAAAAGTCCAAATTGTTCTTCAGGGACATGGTCAACTTCACAAATAGATACTACCGGACTTTCAGATGGTACAATAAGTATAACTGCTGATCACTCAACTGCCACTCAAGCAAGTACTAATATAAATAAAGATACGGCATCTTCTACTGTTACAATTAGTTCAGCTCAGAATATTACAACCTCTAATGAACTTAATTACACAGCTTCTGGAACTTGTTCTGAAAATGGAATAAATGTTGATGTATTTATAGACTCTTTAAATTATCTTGTAACTTGTAGTTCTGGAACATGGACCACGGGGCAAGTAGATGTATCTTCTTTAACTGATGGTACAAGCCTTCTTGTTACAGCGGATCATGACTCAGCGACTCAGGCGTCTTCTACAATTAATAAAGATACAACAACTCCGACTGTTTCAAGTTTAGGAGTTGCTGCAACTTTATCTGAAAGTATTGATATAACTTGGAGTCTCAATGATCCTGGAGGATTTACAATTGATGACTACACAATAAATTATAAAGTTAAAGGGACTCCTACATGGTTAACATTTGCTGACGGAGTTAGCGTCCTTAAGTCAGCTACAGTTACTGGACTTATAGCAAGTACAACATATGAGTTTAGAGTTAGAGTTGACTACGATACAGGAAGTTCTTCTGAATGGTCTAATACAACTGAAGGCGAAACTCAACCAGAGAATCCAATTTTTGGGCCTTATACGGCAATGAACGTTGGAGGCTCAACAACTACAACTGTTGTCGCTTATGAAGACTCAACAACAATAACTTTAAATGGAGGTGCATTAATAACTTTAAATAAAGGACAAACACATACTTTCACTTCCGCTCAATTTGATTATATCGATGCAGATAAGCCAATTTTTACAGCTGGACGAAGAGGATCCGGAGCTAATACAACAAAAGGTAATATTGTATGGCAACCAACAGCTTGGGCAGGAAAGTCATTTAGTTTTAATGCTACAAGAGAAACTAACCAATATTTAGATGTATATGCTGTTGAAGGAACTTCAATAGAAATTAAACAAGGCTCAACACTTCTAGCCTCGACAACTCTAATAGCAGGAGCCACGACGACGCTTAGTTGGACAACACAAGGAAGTTATCAAGTTACTTCAACAGGCTCTATACTAGCTTTCCATATTTCAGGAACTACGACTAGAATCGTAGACCCTAAACCACTTTTACCAGATTCAACAGAAATCATAGGTTTTCCATCTAATTATATGAAGATGACAACTGGAACTGATGGTACTAACTACAATGGTGTACACTCAAACTCATCAACAGAAAGTGGAAGTCAAAATAAGTCTGATGTTATAAGAATTAATCCACAAGGTGGAACAACTTCACTCTACCAGTCTGAAAGTTTACTTATTTTGGCAGATCAAAAAATATATGGCTCTAGTTATGCTGATTCTAACGGGAATTGTGCAGCTCCATTTTTACCAACAAGCTTTATGAAAACTAAATATGCTATTCCTGTTAATGGTGACTATATTGCTTTTGCGAGTAAATCTCCAGGAACAATTACAGTAAAGAACTCTAGTGATGCAACAGTTACGACACTTACTTTAACAAGGTCTGGAAGCGCTGCAAATGCACCATACAAAGCAAGATTAGCAAATCCTACGGCTGGACATAGATTTATATCCACAGTTCCAGTTGGTGCTTGGTACCAATCAAATACAGATGTTGGTGCCGCTGACCAAGATGAAACAATTATGTACGGAACAAATTAATATAACAAATCAGGTCTATACTTTTTTGTTATTTCTTTTGATGAGTCTAATTTAAATTTTTCAATTTGAACATGTGCACCAGAAAGTAACTCATCAGGAACAAGTATCCCCTCAAACTCACGAGGTCTTGTATATAGAGCATGCTCAAGCATACCAGAAGCGAAAGACTCTTCTATTGCAGATTGTTTATTACCAAGTACTCCTGGATGAAAGCGCATACTTGAATCTAAAATTAACATTACTGCAAGCTCTCCACCTGTTAGGATCACATCACCTATAGATATGTACTCATCAACATACTTTGCTAGGAACCGCTCATCAATCCCCTCATAACGTCCACATATAAAAACAATATCTTTATCGCACTCAAAGGAAAGACTTTCATTAGCAAATCTTATTGCTTCATGGTGATCCCACTTTCTCCCACGTGGTGCAGGACAAACGACATGAAGCTGCTCTTTGATCTTTTCAAGGTCATATCCGCCAGGCTTAACGACACCTTCAATAAGTGCCCCCTTAAGGATATCAGGTCGCATAATCATCCCAACTCCTCCACCAAATGGAGAATCATCTACTCCTTTAAAACCTTTAAGATTAAAACCTGAAATAGAAACTGTTTTAAATTCAAACTCTCCAGCCCCATCTCCTCTTTCATTTCTAAAAGCTGAGCCTAGAACACCGTACTCAGTAAAAGAGTCGAAGTACTTCTCAAACATGGTTAGAATCCAGATGCGCTTCTTTTTCACATAACCTCCGGATTAACCATTACGACATATTCATTTTCTAAATCAACTTCAGGAAAAAAACTTTCAACAAATGGAAGCTCTGTTTTTAGGCCATTTAAATGCTCGACAACTAATACCGGTGTTGCACCATGATCATAAAAGGTTTTAACTTTTCCAATTTTTTCTCTCTGTTCATTTAGGACATCAAGCCCCTCAAGATCAGATAAATATACTTCATCCTCTTCAGGCTCTGTGAAATTACTTCGATCAAAATGAATTGTGAATGGAATTAATGCTTCTACTTGGTTACGATCAGCGACTTCTTCTAAATAACAAATTGTTTTATTTCCAAAGTTTATCGACTTAATTGTAAAAACTTCTCCATCAGTACCAAGAGAACTATCTTTACTCAGTGGCATGAGTTTAATTTGAGAGCCCTTGCCCAAATTACTTTCTTCTTGATTATATAAGTGAAATTGGAACGCCCCCTTTATACCATGAGGTTTTTTACATGTTCCCATTTCAATAAAGTTTGTCGTCATTTAAAACCCTATAATAGAAAAAGCCTCAATATACCGTAAGATATACTGAGGCTTTATTATCTTTTTAAATTATAATTTACTCTATAATTTCTAGAACTGATCTCTTCTTTAATTTTGTAGAAGCGGCATTTAAAATTGTTCTTAACGCTCTTGCAGTTCTTCCTTGTTTTCCGATTACTTTTCCAAGATCAGACTTATCTACTTTTAGCTCGATTACTGTTGTTTGCTCACCTTCAATTTCATTAACTTCAACTGAATCTGGTAAATCTACCAGAGATTTTCCAACGTACTCAATAAGATCTTTTAGCTCACTCATAACACCTACTTGGTAATGGTTTTTATTACGCTTAGGATTATTTTACACCTAAAATCTGTATTTCTTCAAACTAAATAATTATTAAGTTTTAATGATTACGCTAATTTAACGCCATTTTTCTTAAATAATGAAGCAACTGTATCAGATAATTGAGCACCTTTACCAATCCAAGCATTAACTGCATCAACATTTACGTCTTTTAAAACAGTCTCAGCATTTGGATCATATTGACCTAATTTCTGAAGAAACTTACCATCTCTAGCGTTTCTAGAGTTAGCTGCAACTATTGTGTAAACTGGTCTGTGTGTTCTACCACCACGAGATAACCTAATTTTAACCATTTATGTACTCCTTAAAAGTATATTCTTATAATTCTAGCATTTTAATATTTTACGAAATGTATTTTTAAATCAGTTGCCCCTCAAAGTCAACTATCTATTAATATAGAGATTTAGAAAAACTTTTTCCCAAAAGATCCCTTTTTCTTGCCACCTTTTTTCTTTCCCTGG
>CAXGOD010000272.1:0-4109 GCA_964011245.1 uncultured Bacteriovoracaceae bacterium
ATCTAGATAAAACGATAGCATTATTTACTTTTTCAACAGCTTGGTTTTGCCCAAATATCAATAACTTAAGATCTCTTTCTAGGTTCTTAAGTTTGTCTTTTTCGCTAACAGAAATCGACTTTTCCGGAATCCTTGCGATTTTTGCTACAATTTTCTCAATATCCTGACTTCCAACTTCCTGAATATTATCTTTAGTCGTTTGATGCTTAATCCTAAGATATGCGCCTACTTCATCAATAACATCAATAGCTTTATCTGGAAGTTTTCTATCTCCAATATGCTTATTCGATAAAGAAACAGCCATTTCAATAATATCATTAGAATATTTAACATGGTGATGCTCTTCAAACTTACTAATTAATCCTTTTAATATTTGAATCGTGTCAGGTAGTGATGGCTCATGAACGTCAATTTTTTGAAATCTTCTAGTTAAAGCCTGATCTTTTTCAAAGAATTTTCGATATTCATCATAAGTCGTAGATCCCATACACCTAATAAGGCCCCTACTTAAAGCAGGTTTTAATAGGTTTGAAGCATCCATACTTCCTGCATTTGTAGATCCTGCACCAATTATATTGTGAATTTCATCTATAAACAGAATACAACCATGTTCTTTATTCTTCTTTTCAATTGCTTTAATTATTCCCTTAAGCCTTTCTTCAAAATCACCTCTAAACTTAGTACCTGCTAACAAAGAGGCCATGTCCATGCTGTAAATCTCAACATCTTCAATTACTGAAGGAACTTTCTTTTCTACAATTAATTGAGCAAGGCCTTCAGCAATGGCAGTTTTACCAACTCCAGCATCTCCAACTAGAACAGGATTATTCTTTCTTCTTCTACATAAGACTTGAACAACTCTTTCAAGTTCCTCTTCTCTACCAATAATTGGATCAAGTTTTCCTTTTTTTGCTAGCTCATTTAAGTTTGTCGTAAATTCATCTAGAATTTTTTGAGTTTTATCTTCTGCTGAAAGTGGATCCACTTCAACAGCTTCATCTTTACTTGTTACGGCCTTATCTACACCATGAGCTACTTTTTCAACTAATTTAATTCGTTCGATTCCATGAGTTTGTAGAAAATAAACTGCATGACTTTCTTTTGAGCTAAACATGGCAATCATTAGGTTTATTGGAAGAATAGCTTTTTTACCAGATGATTGAATATGAACAGCAGCTCTTTGAATAACTCTTTGTAATGAAATGCTTATCTCTGGTTGATAAAGAACTCCACTTTTCTTAGCAAGTTCTCTCATCTCATCATTGGTGAATTGTTCTTGACCCAACTCTTCAATATCTTCATCTGTTAAAATACTGAAGTTATAACTGTCTTCCACAAAAGCCTTCACTTCTGCTTCTAATTCATCAATATTGGTTCCGCAATCTTTGATGATTGCTCTAACAGTCCCATCGTTGAGTATTGCAAGAAGAACATTCTCCATGGTTAAAAACTCATGTTTTAACTCATTGGCCTTTCTAATTGCTTTGTTAAGTAATAATTCTAATTCCGTACTAATCATAAGAAATCCTTATCTTAAGTTCTCTACAGTTAAGATGGTATCAATTTTCGTCATCGCAAGGTTCAAAGGAACATTTTAATGGATGTCCTTTACCTCTTGAGTATTTATTAACCTTTGAAGTCTTTGATTCTGCGACTTCATGAGTATATATTCCGCAAATCCCAACACCATCGTGGTGAACTTTAAGCATGATTCCATGAGATTCGTCATAAGTTTTAGCAAAGAATTTTTGGAGAACATGGATAACAAATTCCATAGTTGTATAATCATCATTGTGGAGCAAGACCTTGTACATACTAGGTTTTTTTACTTTTACTCTCTCTTCAATTGCAATTCCAGGATTACCTTCTCCTGTCTTTTCATTCCCCATAATAGGAATAATTATCATCTTTTTTTCTTTCATATAAAACTCATAAGTGTTAGACATAGCTTGACTGAAACTACACATATATATGATACAACATTTATGGAAAATAATTCGATAATTCACAATAGACTGAAAAAAAACCACAAAAAGCTTAAATCATGGCTAAAACAAGAAAGTATTGAGGCCTATAGGTTATATGAGAAGGATATACCTGAGTATCCTTATATTGTTGATATTTATAAAGATAACGCTGTTGTTTATGAAAAAGGTAAAAAGCTTGAGGAAGATGAACAAAATCTAAGACATAAACACTTAGGGCAAGTTTTTGATGCTATCAAACAAACATTAGACATTGATGAGTCTCGTATTATCTTTAAAAAACGCGAAGTTCAAAAAGGTAACTTTCAGTACGAAAAAGAAGATGATGAGGATAAAAGAATTATTGTTCGAGAAAGAAGCTCTCAATTCTATATCAATTTATATGACTATCTAGATACGGGCTTATTTTTAGATCATAGACCTTTAAGAAAAATCATTAATTCAGAATCTAAAAACAAAAAAGTTCTTAATCTATTTGCTTATACTGGCTCAATTAGTGTTGCAGCTGCCCTTAGTGGTGCTCATGTAACAACTGTGGATATGTCTAAAACATATATTAACTGGGCCTATGATAATTTTAGACTAAATGGAATTCAGTTTAGCTCTCATAACTTTGTTGCAAAGAATGCTTTTGATTTTTTAAAAGAAGATCAAGGTCAATACGATATTATTATCTTAGATCCACCTAGCTTTTCAAACTCTAAAAGAATGGATGGTACTTTTGATGTTCAAAGAGATCACAAAGGCTTAGTTGAACTATGCATGAATAGATTAGCTGATGATGGAAAACTCTATTTCTCTAATAACTTTAGAAAATTCAAACTAGACCAAGAAATCTCAGATCAATACCAAGTAAGGGACATAACTAAAATCTCTATACCAAGAGACTTCAGGGACCAAAAGATTCATTGCCTCTTTGAAATCTCTAAAAGGGCCTAAATTGCCAAGTTTTCTTGCATTGTTAAATTCAATCAAATCGCTTTAACTTGCTGATTTTTCGATAAAGAAGACTAAACTCTTCAACTTTTTTAAGTTAAGTCCGAAGAGAACTATAATGAATATATAAGAATTATCATATTTTCTGGGGGGAATATATGAAAGTGCTAATAGTTGCTATATTCTCGGCTGGATTATTACTTACTAATCCAAGTATTGCTGAAGCGAAGAGCAAGGTTTCTTGTAAAGTTTCAAAAGCTAATAAGAAAGTAATATGTAAAAGTAGTAAGAATATTGTAAGAAAACGTTTACAAATAAATGCTATCAAGTCTTGTGCTAAGACTTATGGGAAAAAGAAATTAAACAAAAGAAAACCGCTTAAGAAACTTCAACTCTCAAGTTGTAAAAGAGGTAAATGTAGTAAGATTAAAGCAAAATGTAATATAAAATAAATTAATAAATCTTAATAACTCAAAAAGGGGGTCAAATGATCTCTTTTTTTGTGCCAGTTATTCTTGCCTAAATAAATATTCTAGATGTTCATAATTTGTTGAAATTATTATGTTTGCTATAAATTTCTTTAACTATTAATTTTTAATACTGAGAAGGCATTTATAATAATCAAGTTATCAAATTTAGGTTTTGCAGGAGAAAATATGAAGGGTTTAGTTATTGCATTATTTACGATTGGATTAATATCAACAATCCCAAATTATTCATATGCAAAATCGAAGAGTCGTACCATTTGTTCTGTTAACAGAGCAGGTAAAGTGAACTGTAAAAATGCTAAAAAAGTTACTCCAAAAATGTTAAAGATAGCTGCTGCTAAAAAATGTATCAAATCTTTTGGGAAACATATGTTTAAAGGACGTAAGATTTTAAAAGGATCTAAGATTTCATCTTGTGGAAAAAAGAAATGTGCCGTTCTTAAAAGTAAATGTAATATAAATTAATCATTTAAAAGAAATTCTTTAAATTAACAAAGACGGCCTTTGGATAATAGGCAAATTCAGAACTTCCATCAAGCTCATTCGGCCCTGTGCCATAAAAGCCACCAAGCTGAACCAACCAATCCTCCTTAAAGTTATAATCAAAGGTAGGACTAAGTAGCTTTGACCCATCATTTAAGTTACTCATCATACTAAGGCCGATTGTTTTTAGAGGTGTCACTGTATAGCCTCCACCAAA
>CAXGOD010000273.1:0-4101 GCA_964011245.1 uncultured Bacteriovoracaceae bacterium
GCCTAGAAGGTTTTATACCAGGCATTCAAGATAAATTAGATTTTATTGAAGCAGCAACTCCTAGGACTGTTAAAAAGTTCGTTCATCATGAAGGTGGATCTTCCTTTGGAACTAAGTTTGAGGGCCTTGACGTTAGTATGAACCTTCACAAAGAAATCCAAGGATTATTTCATGCAGGAAGTGTAGGAATCATCATGAGTGGATGGCTAGGAGCAGCTAATTATGGAGTCATCCAATCAAATGAAGTTATCAGTTATTTGTATAATTTAAATAAAAAAATGGAACAACACAGTTCAGAATCAATGGGAGCCGCTCATGTCTAATTTTAATGACCAAAGAGTTATTGTTACTGGTGGTACTAGAGGAATAGGCCGTGGAATTACAGAGAGTTTTTTAAAAAAAGGGGCAACTGTTATTGCTACTTATGCAAGAAATGATGAAGCTGCTAATCAATTTAGAGAAGAAATGATTCAATATGGTGACAAATTAATTCTAAAAAAGTTCGACGTCTCAAAGAGTCAAGAATGCCAAAACTTTTTTAATGATCTTGAATCTGAGATTCCAAGTATTGAAATTCTTATTAATAATTCTGGTATCAGACAAGATAACCTCACAGCTTCTATGACTGATGATCAATGGGATAATGTTATCGATATCAACCTAAAAGGTACCTTTAATATGTCTAAACTTGCTGTTTTACATATGATGAAGAACCGCTATGGAAGAATTATTAATATATCATCTATTGGTGGTGCATTAGGACTGCCTGGTCAAGCAAACTATGCTGCTAGTAAAGCAGGACAAATTGCAATCTCTAAGACACTTAGCAAAGAAGTTGCAAAAAGAAATATTACTGTTAACAATGTTGCCCCAGGATTTATCGAAACAGAGTTAATTTCTGACTTACCTGACGATCAAGTTAAGGGTTATAAGTCACAAGTTCCAATGAAAAGATTTGGAACTGTGAATGAAGTTGCTGCTGCTGTAAATTTTTTGGCAAGTAGAGAAGCAAGTTACATATCTGGAACGACAATTGAAGTTAGTGGTGGATTATAATGAATCAAGAAATCCTAAGTCGAATTCCACAAAGAGAACCATTTCTTTATATAGAAGATATTATAGATAGAACTGAAAATACAATCACAACTTCTCAAAAAATAACAGGAGAAGAAGACTTTTTTAAAGGTCACTTCCCGGGAAATCCAATAATGCCTGGTGTTCTTCTTTGTGAAGCAACTTTTCAAACTGGTGCTCTACTAATGAGTTATATTATGGAAGGTGGCCTAGGAAAAAAAACAGCAGTTGTTAGCAGAATACAGTCTGCAAAATTTAAAAATATGGTTAAACCTGGTGATCAACTAGAGATAAAAGTTCAATTAACTGAACAAATAGCTAATGCCGCTTATATGAAGGGAAAACTTCTTACTAATGGAAAAACTGCTCTACAAATTGATTTTGCTTGTACATTAGTTGGAGAATAAATGAGCTTACTCAATCTAAATAATAAATGGTTTTACATAGCAGGTGTTGCTAATAAAAAAAGTGTTGCTACTTTTGCTGCCAAGAAATTAATAAGTGAAGGCGCAAACGTCATTTTCTCTGCTCAAAATGAAAAAAATTTAACAAACATTAAAAAAATATTTCCAAACTCACCTTGTTTTCTCCTAGATGTTGAAAATAAAGAGCAGTTAAATGCACTAAGCAGTGAGATAAAAGAACATACTGATCGCCTCCATGGATTTTTACATTCTATGGCCTTTGCAAACTTCTCAGAAGGTCCAAAACCATTTCATGAAGTAAAACTAGAAGATTATCTACAAGCCTGCCATATTAGTTGTTTTTCTCTAACACAAATGAGTAATCAACTTAAAGATATCCTTGTTACCGATGCTTCTGTAGTAACTGTTTCAATATCGAATACTAAAGCGACAAGCTATGGTTACTTAGGCCCAATTAAAGCTATGCTCAATACGTCTGTTGCCTATCTGGCAAAATCCTTTAGTGAGTTCTCAAAAATACGTTTTAATACAGTCTCTGCGGGGCCATTAAAAACATCGGCTTCCGCTGGTATACCTGATTATATAGAAAATTATCTCTACTCAGAGCAGCTTACAATGAGAAAAGAATCATTAAAAACTGATGAAGTAGCTAATTCCGTAGTTTTTTTATTGAGTAATGCCTCTAGTGGCATTAATGCTGAAAGCCTTGTAGTAGATGCTGGAATGAATGCAAACTACTTTGATCAGACTGTTGTTAAGAAATTTAATTTATCATAATAACTAAAAAACCGAAAAGTAATTCAAAACTTTTTAAATACTTCTAAAAGATTTGTGCATGTAAGTGAGAATAGACACTTAGGACAATTAAATGATTTTGATCCATCTCTATTTAAAGACATAATTTGCATAGATATAGAGAAACTTAAAGACTCATATAATGTAGGAAACTATAAGTCAGTTTTACCTGAATTTATTTCTACTGTAGAAGAAACATTTTTAAGTAAGTGATCTTTTTCATTCTTATCTTTAAAGGTGTTTATTAGACCTTGTTCAATAGTTATCTTGGGTGAGTATCCAAAATCTTGAACGGCTCTATCATGTGAGAAATAGTGAGATTTTGCTAACTGACATGCTACGAATCTTGTCATAGGTGGTTCTGGCTTTTCAATTCCTATAACTTTAAACAACAACTCTAAAATACGTCCAATAAAAAAAGCCTTTTTAAAACTTATTGAGTCCTCAACTAAGTCTACTTTTGCATGGTGAAGAATTTGGTTTATAAATTGCCATAGATTAACAGGACGTTCTTGACCGATAAAATAGGCCCGTCCACTAATATTTTTATTTTCTAGAAGTTTTTCAAAAGCTTGTACATGCGCGACTGCAGCATTTTCAACATAAATAATATCAACGAGATTATTTCCATCGCCTACTACTTTTAACTTACCAGCTCTTGCCTTTTCTAATAAACGTGGAATTATATGTGGATCCCCAGGTCCCCAAATTAGATGAGGCCTAATGGAAACAGCAGAAAAAGAATCATCGCATTGAGATAATACATATTTCTCAGCTTCAGATTTTGTATAAGCATAAGAAGTTAAATATTCTTTTGGATAGCCAATGGACTCGTCTCCATTTTCTATATCATCAACCCCAAAAACAACACTTGGAGAGCTTGTGTAAACTAAAGTTTTAATTCCAATCTCTTTAGCAGCATTTACCACATTTTGAGTACCAATTGTATTAATCCTATAATAAGTGTCATTACTTCCCCAGACACCTGCAAGGGCAGCAACATGAAATACACCTTCCACACCATTTAAAGCAGATTTTATATCTTCAAAGTTTGTTAGGTCCCCTTTAATATTTTTGATTCCAAGATCTTCTAAATGGCTATAGATATTTCTAGAAAAGCTAACGACTTCATAGTTTTTCTTTAAGAGTTCTTTACAAATATAGGTACCTAAAAAACCACCACCACCAGTAACTAATACTTTCATTAAACTTCCTGCTCACTGGCCCAATTAGATAGTTTTTGACGATCTATTTTTATATTATGTCTCACATCTACGGGAAAATCTTTGTAAAGAAAAAGATCGTGTATATTCTTGGTATGCTCATGCTTATTTGCTATGTCTATCAGCTCTGCAAAGAATAAATCCCTATGTTCATCAGATAAATCAGTCTTTTTATCTTTTCTTTCTATAACAATACCTGCTCTTGAGTCCTCTTTATGAATTTTTACTAAGGCACTTCTTAAGACATCTGGATGTTTGTTGAAAATAGCTTCTACAGGAATTGAATAATGACGAATATTCTGAACATCTACAACATGAGACTTTCTGCCACAAAACCATAGTCTTCCTTTTTCATCTTTATAACCAACATCCCCCATTCGATGCCATAATTTTTTTCCATCATGAATTTTTGCTTCACGAGTTTTATGTGGCAGTAAAAAGTATTCAGGTGTAACAACTCCTGACTTAACGATGATTTCACCACGTTCACCAGGAAGAAGTTTTTTGGTCTCAGAAATATTTTTAACTTCGTCATTAATAATTGGTATAATTTCTATTTGAACACCTACCACTGGTAAGCCTAC
>CAXGOD010000274.1:0-4094 GCA_964011245.1 uncultured Bacteriovoracaceae bacterium
TTATTATAAAAAAAGCTGCATATAATGCAGCTTTATATCATGGAGTCTGTAAGTAAGTAAGTAAGTAAGTAAGTAAGTACTTACCAATTTCTTTCATCACAAATATTATCAATCTTGCTTAATAACACTGTCAGCTTCTTCTTCGCTGTTACAAGGTTTAAAACATCCCTATCAGCTAAATGAGACTGATGCCTTAAATCTGTTTTAACTTTTTCAGCAATCTCTTGAGCTTTAGTGTCATAGGCCTTTCTTTCTTCATTATCTGTCAGAGGTCTTGAGTTATTTTCTATAATCTGCTCTAGTGCCATTTTTAAATCTTCAGACTTACTTTTAATAGTAGGAGTTGCTAATTCTAAAGCTTCTTCTACATTCTCTTCAGTTACTTCCTCTTTATCTAAAATAGCTTTTGCTTCAGGAATAGAAAGTTTATCTTCGAATAAAAGTCTTTTTATTTCTTGAACGACTTCTAAATCTTCTGGACGATAAATTTTTTGTCCCTGTTCATTAAGCCCGGGTTGAATTTGGTTAAATTCAGTTTCCCAAAATCTTAAAACATATGGCTTAACGCCTGTTAAAGATGTCACTTCATTAAATTTATATAAGGCCTTTTCAGGTGCTTGAATATCAAAATTCATATTAACCTCTAAAAATTATTCTTAGTCGTCTAAAGAGTCATCTTGTCCGCTCATAAAAGAACTAAGCGCTTTTGGCTTAATATCTTTTGCCGGAAGAGATGTATCCTCTTTACCTTGATCGTCAATTCTGTGCTTAAATCTGTCAGTGATATCTTCTTTTAAGATCTGTGATGGCTTAAAAGTAAGAACCCTTCTTGCAGAGATATTCATAGCTTCACCAGTTTGAGGATTTCTCCCTACTCTCGTGGCCTTGTCTCTGATTGAAAAATTTCCGAAACCAGAAATTTTAACTTTTTCACCTCTTGCGAGTGTGTCCTTGATTACTTTGAAAACTAGATCTACTAGATCACTAGCTTCCTTCTTCGAGAAACCAGCCTCTTTATAGACTCTTTCTACGATGTCTGCTTTTGTAACGCTCATATAATCCTCCATGATCCATTTAGCGTAATTAAAGAAATTTACCTCTTTATAATAGGTTAGCAGACATATTAATTTCGTGCAAAAAAAAACACCCGTTTTTTATTAAAAAAACGGGTGCTTAGATTATACTTGAGTATTCTGTTTTACTTAACTGATTCGTAAACTGTTTTAAAAGCTTCGAAGTCACGAGCAGCAAGCTCTGAAAGCATTTTTCTGTTTAATTCAATATTGTTCTTTTTAAGAGCACCCATGAATTTAGAATATGAACCACCAAGCATTTTTGCTCCAGCATTGATACGAGTGATCCATAATCTTCTCATATCTCTCTTTAGTAGTCTTCTACCCTTGTACATATTGTGTAATGCACGCTTAACAGTTTCAGCTGTGTGCTTGTACTTAGTTCTTCTATCAAAGTGAAATCCCTTTGCTAGCTTTAATACTTTGTTTCTTCTTCTTCTGGCCTTAAAACCACGTCTTACTCTTGACATTTTTTTCTCCTTTGAACGGTAAGGGGGACTAACAATAGTCGCTTAATAACCCAAACAATTACAAAATTAGTTATTAATAATTAAATTAGTTTTTAAGATAAGGAACACATTTAAGAATGTTCTTAGCATCTGTTGCTACTAAGTAACCTGCTTTACCAGCGTTTCTTTTATTCTTTGGGCTCTTCTTCGTAAGTATGTGGCGAAGATTAGCTTTTTTAATCTTAACTTTACCTTTTGCTGTTACTCTAATTCTCTTAGCAGCAGCTCTTCTTGTTTTCATCTTTGGCATCTTAAACTCCTAAATATATTTAAGCGAAATTTTTGACAAAATTATAGAGACTATACCTATCATGGTGCTCACAATTGGCAAAGTATTTTTTATAAAAATTGATTGATTTTATTAAGTAAATTGACTGCACGATGGCTCAGCGCAGCTAGTTACTTTTTCTTAGAAGGAGCTAGCATCGCAATTGCTCTATTTCCCATCATTTTTAATGGAGACTCTACAACTGCATCTGATTCTTCAACAACTTGAGCGATTATTGTCTTAAACTTATCAAGTCCGATATGCTTATGGGCCATTTCTCGACCTCTAAACTGCATTAGCATCTTAACCTTGTCACCTTGGCCTAAAAACTTATAAACATTTTTAAGCTTAACTTCAAGATCATGAACATCAACAGCTGGTCTAAACTTTACTTCTTTAAGTTTTATAGTAACTTGTTTTTTCTTAGCTTCTGCTGCTTTCTTTTGTTGTTGATATTTGAATTTACCGTAATCAATAAGCTTTACTACAGGTGGCTTTGCGTTTGGTGAAACTTCAACTAAATCTAATCCTTGTTCTCCAGCGATTTCACGGGCTTTTTCGATAGCGACAACACCAAATTGATGTCCGTCATCTCCAATCAATCTAACTTCTGGAACTCTGATATGATCATTTACTCTAGGACCTGTCTGTTTTCCTCTATGAGGATTTGGTCCTCCACCTAATCTAGCTATGGTATACCTCCACCAATAATTAATATAAATTCGCTAATACAAATATCATCTATTATAGCAAATTCAAAGTTTATTGTAACAAAATTTAGCTAGTTAGATGATATTGTTACGATGGAGCGTGTCACAAATTATAATGTAAAATCATACACTTAGATAGTTTGAAAAATTTATAGTCCTACTTATCTTTTTATAACTCAAATTGTAATTAGATTAAAAATCTTTAAAGGAAATTATATGAACAAGTTTATCCTAGTATTACATTTAACTACTTTTGCGTTTAGCGCGCTTGCCGATCAAGAAATTCATATCAATATCGAGGCTGATGAATATGGCGAGTATATTGATAATGAGCGATCTATTGATGTTGACTGGGTAAAAACAGATGATGGTTTTGTTTTTAATAAATTAATTTCAGTAAATGAGCTTCCTTTTACAACCTGCATCTATAACAGTTGCCTAAAAGTTAGGGCCAATGGTTATGTTAGCTTCGGTGGTTTTGCAGGAGACTATGATGCAGGAGCTGAAGCGTTCTTTTATATTCCACGCTTAGAAAATGGTGATTTTTTTAAAGCTCAAGAAGCCTATCATTTTAATATTGAAGGTGGCGAGTACGCTAGTGGACTTTGGTCAACAAGTGCAGATATTAAAATTATGATTCTTAATGATTAATTAAATTTCAATAAGTGCTTCAGAGAAATCATCTTTTATAAGCAGACGCCATTGTCTAGACTTTACGACGTGATTTTGGGCTGCTAAGAAGACTTCGTCCCAATCAGAGTGTAGGTCTATAGAGATAAGTTTTACATCCCTGCTTTGTAGGTCTGTATACTTGTATGAAGATAAAACTGCAGTATCATAGCCCAAAACTTCTCTACCAATTAATATGGTTGAATCTTTAAATTCAGGATGTCCCGGAGCTTCCTCAAAGGAAATAACTATATGTTGGTTGGCCAGCTGTAACTTTGATGACTCGTTAACAGACTTGTCTATCTTTCCAACGGATTTTGCAAGATCAATTTCATGAACAATTTGAGTTTCAAAAAGAAACCGTGAGTTAGGTTTAACTGTATCCATTATTCCTCTGAATTAAACTTTAAATTGATTGAGACTTGATCGTTTACATCGCGAGCAAATTTTTCAATAAGGTAGTTTACCTTTTCCATATCAGTAACTTGATACTTATTAGTATCTTCATCGAAGCTTAAAACTTTCAGGTTTACAAGATAATTTAAAGTCGCTTTCATCTTTGGAACTGTAAAACTCTCAGGATACTTAATAATCCTGCCGTGTTCCTTTTCCATATCAAAAAGCTCTTTACCAACAGTTAAAAACTGATCTACTTCAAAAGTATCAGTCCCTAAGTATTTAACAGTAATTGCAGAAGTATAATAGGCTTCATAAATATAACTAAATGCTGTAGAAAAACGCCTAACTGAACTTGCGACTTTATATAGCTTTTCAGCCGAAAACTCTAAGGCTTCATCTAATCTTTCGATTTTGCTTCCCACTGAATATTCAACAACTCTCATCGTTTCAGCTATCATCTCTCTAA
>CAXGOD010000275.1:0-4079 GCA_964011245.1 uncultured Bacteriovoracaceae bacterium
GCGGTAAAGACTATGATGTAATGTGCATGCCAGTGGATCATCAGTCGGTTGGAATTGGAGAATGTAAAAGTGTAACTCAGGCTTGCTCGAGTAATACTGAATGTTGTTCGGATAAATGTGTAGGTGGAAAGTGTGATTTTAATTCAACTTGTATGGCCTGCATAAATAATGGGGATCCAGCAGACCCGGCCATTCCTTGTTGTCCAGGGCACTATAAGGGAATGGGAAGTAATCCAAAATGCTTACCAAAGTTTCCGCCACTTATTTTACCAACAACAAAAATTAAAAAGAAGTCTATAATAGAGAGAATATTTAACTTTATTATTCCATCCGCTCATGCAGCCGAAGCGTGTAACTTCTTTGATGAATCTCAAAGACTTGAAATCCAGAATCAAACAGAAAAGTGTTTTAACGAGCCTGATACTGATGAAGAAGGGATTAATAAATGTTTAAAAGATGTAACGACTTTAAAAGCTGGGTACAGAACAACAAACTATACAAATGAAACAAAAATTTTAAATGATGCCATAAAAGAGTGTGGTAGCGATGAACCATGTCGAGAAACAGCCAGAAAAGCTTTTCAAGAAAAATGTTCAAGCTATGGATTAAGCAGGCAGGAACATGCGGCAACCTATAATATCCCTAGCCTAAAGAGTAAAACGACTTCTAATTTAAAGACTTGTAAGTTTAACAATATGAATGATGCTTGGGCAGCGTCTTCTTCTGATGAACAAAATGCAGAGCTGGTTGTTCGTGCTTTTGAATACCTTTTCTCTGGTGGAGGAGCGCAAGACTTCTGGGTTGAAAAAGGCGGCGGAAAAAATATATTTAAGCGCTCCAAGCATGTTGCGACTTTGTTAAAGCAAAAGAGAGTTGCAAATATTAAAAAAATGCAGGAAAAAGATATTCTTATGATGTGTAAGTGTGTACTTGCAAAAAAAGGTAAAGGGGTTCCTCCAGACGTTTTGTCAGCTTTCAGTGTTATGCCAGAATGTGAAGAAGATAAAAATGCTTTAGATATGATAACTAGCAATGATGATGTAAGCCACGCTGTTGGAGCAACAGGTATTTCTCATGAAGCTTTTTTAACCAGTTATACAAAATTAAAAATGGAAACCTCTTTTGATCAGTTTTCCGATTATACAGATATAAATAATGAATTAGACTCATTAGTTAAATACTTAAATGGAGATTCTCCAAATGCAGCTGATTGGTATGAAGGAGAAATTGGAATAGAGGAAATCTATACTTTTAAAGTTAAGTGGATGTCTACTTGGTTTAAGATCTTTCTAATTGTTGTTGCTGTTGCAGTCATTATAACTGGAGTTATACTAACAGGTGGAGCTTTAGGAGCAGGGCTTGGATCTGCTATGGCATCTATGGGGTCTAGCGTTGGGTTTAGTGTTTTAGGTATTGCAGCATTTACAAAAGTTGGAGCGATTGCAATAGGCATAACCACAGCAATGTTGGCAACTGCATTAGTCTCCGCAGGAATATCGGCATTATTTAAAAATAGAATAGCAAAACCCAAAATTCGTGACGTTGTTATTGAGTCAAAAAACAATGCTCGTGCTTATGATGAGGATAAAAAAGAATATGATTGGGGACAAGGTAAGAAAACCAATTGGCTTGGTACCCATAAATATATGAAGATTAGAAGATATTATGATTACCCATACTATGAGAATGCTGAGTCTGGTTGTTATATAAAGGCCACTGCAAATCTTTGTATTAGGAATATGTTCTTAACGGTAACAGAAGATGGACTTCGCTATCTTACAGATGTTAAAAAACCTCTTTTTGTACCAGACTATGCTTATCCTGATGATATTCAGTTTCCACAAATGATGAATGCTTCTCATACTTATTTATTAACTAAACTTAAAGCGACAAACCCAGGTAGTACGACAAAAAGAAAGTTTCTTAAAAGAGATATTCTAAGTGAACCTGATATTCAGAAGGCCATGATGCCACTGCAAGGCTCATATGTTCCTGAAGCTTTCGATGAACAAAAAGCAATGAAAGTTTTTAATGGTGCAAAGCGATTTGCTGGTTGTAAGGACTTAACTGGAAGTAAAGCAACTGCTGACTGTAAGCTTCAAATTGGTCAAAAGGGTGTAGAAGAAAATGATCTTGGTTTTGGACATTTCTTTGAAAGTGAACAAGATATAAAAGACTTTGCTTCATATTTCTTTCAACATCATTTTCATTGGCCAAGCATAACTGCTTCATCGCAAATTGGTTATCCATTACTTGGGCAAAATATTTATTACCAAACCATCTTACATAATGTTCGTGTGATCATGGCCAATTCTGCAGATAGGGCCAATAAGTTTGGAGATCTTTATGATCTCTACCAGTCTGACTGGGACAATAGAGTTAAAGATTATGATTGTTCTGCTGGGACTATTGGTGAAGGTGAAAATGCAATCTGTGCAGTTATTACTGCTGGTGGAGAATCTCGAAATGCAAGGTACAGTAAGGCTTTTAGAGCTAACTTTAAAAGGTTAGACTTCAGAATGGGGGAAATCCCTGAAATGAATGGAGATGGAAACTCAAAGATTGGCGTAGGTAGTTCTGGTGATTCAAAGATGAGTGCTAGTGAATCAAAACTTCTTGATAGTGCTTCTAAGCAAGCACTTGCTAATGGTAAGCAAAGAGAAAAAGCTGCTCATTATAAAAAAGCTGTAGGGGGTACGGAGCGCGGAAAACAAATACAAGGGGCTTTTGATAAGTGGAATACGAAATTTTCAAGTCCTATGAATGCAATGAAAATGAATAAAGCTGGAAAACAGTGGGGAGGATCTAAGTCTAGTACTGTAACGAATAATTATAATAGTATTAAAGAAGATTTAGATGAGAACTTTAAAGGTCCAACCTCTGCAAGCTCTGGGTATTCAAGCTCATATAAGAACTATTCTTCGTCTACTTATGGTAATTCAAGCAATCGATATGGTTCTAGCTCTAGTTCTACTTCGACAGCAAAGAAAGATGCTCCTACGCCAAAAACAGAAAAAGAAATTATGCCAGATAGAAGCAGCCAATTAGGTTTCTTTGGAAGAGATGAGTCTGATAGCTTATTCCAAATTGTTTCTAAGGCCTATAAACGTAACTTAAATAGAATCCTCATCAAAAGAAATGAAACTCCAGAGGTGAAAGAAGTTAAACAGTAATATCGGTTACTTATCTAAATCTTGTAATCTTTTCAAAGCAGTGTTTTCGAATCAATTTCATTGGTATAATATTCGCAACCCAAATGACTATCTTCATTTGGAAACGGAGCTTGTTTGACGAAAATTATTATGTCATTTTTATCATTTGCCTACTGGTCAGCGAAGTTTACGCTGCTTGGTTGGTTTATTTTGTCACTCGTCTCAACCTTTTCTTAGCCACTTACCGCAGGCTGTCGTGGTAAAATATTCAGTGTCTGGAGATTCCCTTTAAATTCTACCTGTTAAACCCTAACGTTAGGGCAAGTAAAAACTATAACAGGGGAAAAATGAATGAAGTTGAAATTACTTATCATGACTACGTTATTGAGTTTCACAACAATTGCTTCGGCAAACTTTGGTGATTTAAACAAGGCCTACGAGAATGAAATTCCTAGTGAATTAAAAGAACTTGAGGCTTATGAACTTCCAAGTGAGTTTGTCCAAGGTGTGAAAGGCCAAAAGAGTTTTCCAAACAAAAATGTAAGAGCATATGATCCAGTAAATAAGAAATACTATCAGCAAGCGATGGTAGGGAAGTCTTACAAGTTTAATTACTTAGACTCATTAATTAGAGGTTATACACATTGGCGCTATGTGACTGTATATAACGTTAAAACAAGCTCAGAAAGAGTTGCTTATCTTCCATATTTTGAAGAAGAGTGCCATGACAGTAGTTTTTTTATGGGACAATGGGGAGAATCTCGTTCGATGAAGGTTACTCTTAGTACAGAAGTTGGTAGTTCTGTATCGTACGCTGGAATGGGTATTTCTGCTTCAGTTGGAATGAGTATAGAAGAAGGTGTTACTTTCTCAACTCAAAGAAGAGTCCAAGCAATAGAAGGCATCCACGCCCGTCACTATCCGTAC
>CAXGOD010000276.1:0-4066 GCA_964011245.1 uncultured Bacteriovoracaceae bacterium
CTAGCTAAAGAATTAGGTATTAGTAGGGCTGGATTAATTATGAAGGTTGATAAGTATGACCTTGATAAACGTAAAAAAGTTGGAAATGAGTAAAGTCTTTTTACATACTTAATTACAGGGAAGCTATTAGCTTCCCTTTTTTATTTGATAAAATTGAAAGATGTCAGAGCAAAACTTTTAAACTTATCTTTGTCTTCCTTTAGTTTTTTTGCAAGTTTGTAAACTTCTTCATAGTTTTTATCTCTAAAATAAATAAGTGACTCTTTGCCAGTATTAGAAAATAATTTTTCAAGATTTTCTTTTTCTAATTCAAATGCTTTTTTGTCATTGAACTTTACAATTTTATACTGATCCATTTCATGTATTAGGCTTCCAGCAATTAATGCATTTAATGGGGATAACTGTGATTTCTTCATATAAGAGATATATTTTATTAGAATTTTTTTAGCTGCAATGGGATCTCTTTTGAATGATTTGATTGTTGCTCTTATAAACTCCATATTAGCAAAATCATTCATACAATCTTTAATATTATTTGAAATTTCAAAGTGTTCGTTAACAATATCGTATGAATAAGCATAGGTAAGATATAGTTCATTGATCTTCGTTTTGGTATCCCAGTCGTAAATCGTTGGAGTATAAGTAATTGCTGCGTCACTTAAACTTTTGATAGTCTTCCCAGTTTTGGTCTTTAGAAAGAGTTTATTAAACCTGTTTTTCACATAGTGCTTACATGATTTTGTTTCTTTTTTGAGTTCGTCTCTAATCTTGTAAAACTCTTGAAGGTAAGAATATTTATTTGCTTCTTTTAATTGTCCAGCTGTTTGTCTATGTGCACAACTAAGAAATAAAAGTGCTAAGAGTAAATGTTTCATTATATCACCTTCTTGCAGTGTGTTGATGAATTACGATAGCCTGTTCAAATTGAAATGTCATTACTCTGAGGGTATAAACTTAGGGTTAGTATTAAAGGAGTAAACATGGCATTTTCCAATGAGGAAAAAAGAGAATATTTATCAAATCTAATTCAAGAATCTAATCTTGGTGGTGGCGAAGCAAGAGTTGAAAAACAACACTCTCAAGGTAAATACACTGCACGTGAAAGAGTTGAAAAACTTTTAGACCCTGGGACATTTTTAGAATTTGATAAATTTGTAAAACATAATTGTTCATCTTTTGGAATGGATAAAACAAAATATTTAGGTGATGGAGTAATCACTGGCGTTGGAATGATCAACGGTCAAAAGGTTGCAATCTTTTCTCAGGATTTTACTTGCTGGGGGGGGGCTCTTGGAATGGCCTACGCTAAGAAAATTTGTAAGATAATGGACTTTGCTGTTGATAATAAAATACCAGTAATTGGAATCAATGACTCTGGTGGAGCGAGAATTCAAGAAGGTGTTGAATCGCTTGCTGGCTATGCTGATATCTTTCACCGAAACGTTAAAGCTTCAGGTGTTATTCCGCAGATCTCATTAATCATGGGACCTTGTGCTGGTGGAGCTGTATACTCACCGGCTATGACAGACTTTATCTTCATGGTTGATCAGACATCTTACATGTTTGTAACTGGTCCGGAAGTTGTTAAGACAGTAACTCATGAAGAAGTAACTAAAGATGAGCTAGGCGGAGCAAAAACTCATAATGAAAAATCAGGTGTCGCTCACTTCTTGTGTCAAGACGAAGATGATGCTTTGGAAAGAACAAGAGAGCTTTTATCTTTTCTTCCTTCTGGAAACTTTCAAAAACCAAAAAAATCTTTTACAGCTGATTCAGTAAGTAGAAAAAATAATAAATTAAAAGACTTCGTTCCAATTAACTCTAAAAAACCATATGACATGAAAGAGTTAATTATGGAAGTCGTAGATGATAACCATTTCCTTGAATATCAAAGAGATTGGGCAAAAAATATTATCTGTGGTTTTGCTGCCGTTGGTGGAAATAAGGTCGGTATCGTAGCTAACCAACCCGCTGTATTAGCAGGTTGTTTAGATATTGAATCTTCAAACAAGGCTGCAAGGTTTGTTAGGTTTTGTGATGCTTTTGATATTCCTTTGCTAACACTTGTTGATGTTCCTGGCTTCTTACCTGGTACGTCTCAAGAGTATGGTGGAATTATTCGTCATGGAGCTAAGCTTCTTTATGCATTTAGTGAAGCAACAGTTCCAATGATTACTCTGATCACGCGTAAGGCCTATGGTGGAGCTTATGACGTTATGGCCTCTAAGCATATTGGCGCTGATATCAATCTTGCTTATCCAACTTCTGAGATTGCAGTAATGGGAGCTGATGGAGCAGTAAATATAATTTTTAGAAAAGAGTTAAAAGGTTTAGAAGGTGAAGCTTTTAATAAGAAAAAAGCTGAGTTAGTTGAAGACTATGAAAAGCAATTTGCAAACCCCTATAAAGCAGCATCTTTAGGTTATATTGATGAAGTCGTTTTTCCAGAGAATACAAGAGAGCGAGTTGCAAAGTATCTTGAATTTTTGCAAGATAAAAAAGTAGTAAGACCTTCTAGAAAACATGGAAATATACCTCTATAGGAATTTAATAGGATTAAATTATGAGTAAAAAGATTTTAATTTGTAATAGAGGTGAGATTGCAATTCGAGTAGCAAAAGCTGCTAAAGAATTAGGTCATATCCCAGTAGGTTTTTGGACAGATAATGAAACTGAACCTGCTCATTTGGAGTACTGTGACCAGTGGTTGCATCTAAAAGGTAATGATAATACTGAAACATATTTAAATATGGATCAGATTATCTCAATCATCAAAGAGAATAATATCGATGCAGTTCATCCTGGATATGGTTTCTTGTCTGAGAACACTGTTTTTACAAAGAAGCTTGAAGACTTAGGAGTAACTTTTATTGGACCTCATGCTGAAGCAATTCACAAAATGGGAGATAAAGCGATTTCTAAGCAGATGGCCAAAGATGCAGGAGTTCCTGTTGTTCCCGGTTCTACTGGTGAGATTGAGTCGGCTGCTGAAGCTGCGACTATTGCTACAGAGATAGGTTATCCAGTTCTATTAAAAGCTGTTGCCGGCGGTGGTGGTAAAGGAATGCGTACATGTGCTGATGCTAAAGAGTTAGAGAAAAACTTTGATACTGTAAGACGTGAAGCTCAGTCATCATTTGGTAATCCAGGTGTTTTAGTAGAAAAGTTTATTGTTAACCCTCATCATATTGAAGTTCAGATTCTTGCGGATAAAAAAGGTAATGTTTATCACTGCTTTGAAAGAGAGTGTTCGGTTCAAAGAAGACATCAAAAGATAATTGAAGAAGCACCATCTCCTTTTATTGCAGACGATGAGAAGTTAAGGTTAGAGATCTGTGAAACTGCAGTTAAGTTAGCTAAGGCGGTTAACTATAATTCAGCTGGAACAGTTGAGTTTATAATGGGTAATGATAAGTCTTTTTACTTTTTAGAAATGAATACAAGAATTCAAGTTGAACACCCAATCTCTGAGGAGATTACTGGGGTCGACTTAGTTGCAAATATGATTAAAGCGGCACTGGGTGAAGAATTAGATTTTAATTCACAGGATGAAATTAAGATTAATGGGCACTCAATGGAGTGTAGAATATGTGCAGAAGACCCTATTACAATGCTTCCTGCTCCGGGTCATGTGAATGGTTTTGAAACAACTTTTCCTCAAGGGGTTAGGTTTGATCACTGTATTTTCAACGGTTTAGATATTAAGCCTGATTTTGACCCAATGATTGGGAAGCTGATTGTACATGGACATAATAGATCCGTTGTTATAAGAAAGATGCGTACGGCGTTAAGTGGCCTTTATATTGAAGGCGCAAAAACGAATGTACCCCTCCATGAAATAATTATGCAGGAGGAGAATTTTGTTGCCGGACAGTATACAACTAACTATATTGCCGATGTTGCACCACAAGATTCAGTTACAGAAAAAATAAGGGTTGAGAGCCTTTATGAAAAAGCTGTTGCAATTGAAATGAATCTAATTGAGTAAGAGAAAGAAGAGAGTAAGAGATGAAGTACTACATTATCAATTCTGAGGGAAAAGAAGTTTCCTTTGATGTTACATCTA
>CAXGOD010000277.1:0-4064 GCA_964011245.1 uncultured Bacteriovoracaceae bacterium
TTCATTCAATATGGGGGCAATGGAGAATAAAAGGCTCAATATCTTTAACTCAGCTTATGTACTTGCTAAACAAGAAACAGCAACTGACCATGATTTTCAAGGAATTGAAGCTGTTATAGGACATGAATATTTTCATAACTGGACAGGAAATAGAGTCACTTGTCGTGATTGGTTTCAATTAACACTTAAAGAGGGGCTAACGGTTTTTCGTGATCAAGAATTTTCTTCAGATATGCTTTCACGCTCAGTAAAAAGAGTTGAGGATGTTATGGGACTTAGAAATCATCAATTCGCTGAAGATGCAGGACCGATGAGTCACCCTATAAAACCAAAATCATATATTGAAATTAATAATTTTTATTCGGCCACTGTTTATGAAAAAGGTGCTGAAGTTATTAGAATGATTCATACAATTATTGGTGCAGAAAATTTTAGAAAAGGGATGGATCTTTATTTTGAGCGTCACGATGGACAAGCAGTAACAACTGAGGACTTTGTAAGCGCTATGAGTGATGCTAGTGGGCAAGATCTAGAACAGTTTAAGGTTTGGTATGATCAAAATGGAACTCCTGTTCTTGATATATCAACTAAATATGATGAAACCAAAAAAGAATTTAATTTTACGATAAAACAAAGTACCAGGTTAAATAATAAAGAGTTTAATGCTCTTCATATTCCTTTTAAATATGGGTTGATCAATTCTGAGGGAGTGGAGTTTGCTTCCGGAATTCTTCATTTAAAACAAACAGAAGAAACTTTTACGATTCATAATGTCGATAGTAACCCAATTCCATCATGGAATAGAGGTTTTACTTCACCAGTTAAAATTCAATATGAGTACTCAAACGAAGAATTAATTTATTTAATGGCCCACGATAAAGATGACTTTAATCGCTATAATAGTGCCGCTAAACTTTATGAAAAACAAGTTCACGAATTATTAAGAGGGCTTCAAAAAGGTGAAGAAGTTGCAATCGATGGTAAACTACTTGAAGCTTATGGAAAATTATTAATTGATAAAAATGTTGATCCAGCATTTAAAAGCTTAGCTCTTCAAATGCCAACAGAGAACTATATAAATGAGCAACTTACAACCCATGATTATGATAATGTTGCAAAAGCAATTAACCTTCTTAAAACTACGCTTGCAACTTTTTACAAGGATTCAATTGTTAAATTATTTAGTGCAATTGATTTTGATGGAGAGTTCAGTGTTGATGCTGCGACTATGGGTAAACGAGCTCTAAAGAACACTTTACTAACACTTATTGCAAACTCTAATCATGAAGATAAAGGAAAGATCCTTATATCTCATTATGATCAGGCCAATAATATGACTGATGAAATTTCAGGGCTAAAGAATATTGTTCATAATATTCCATCAATTAAAGATGGAGCTATTAAGAAGTTTTATGATAAGTGGAATAGTGAGAATTTAGTAATGCAAAAGTGGTTAGGAGTTCAAGCTTCAAGACCTGGCATAACGGCAGCTGAAGTTCTAGAATTAGAAAAGTCTGATGCGTTTGATATTAAAATACCAAACTGTATTCGCGCCCTTTATAGAAGCTTTATCTCTCTAAATCCTGTTGCCTTTAATGCAAAAGATGGTTCAGGTTATAAACTTATTGCCGATAAAATAATTGAAGTAGACAAGTTTAATCCACAAATAGCATCCGGACTTTCAAAGTCTTTTAGACATTTAAAGAATGTAGATAAAATAAGGTCAGGAAAGCTTAGAGAACAGCTAGAAAGATTGCTAAAAGAAAAGCTTTCAAATGATACATTTGAGGTAATTAGTAGGAATTTAAAAAATAGCTATTAACGTCTGTTTTTACGTACTGGAACCTTTTTAGGCTTCAGTTTTGCAGCTTGTGCTGCCTTCAGCGCAGCTGCACCCATAAGAGCAAGTGTTAATGCGATAACGATAGTAGTCATAATAGACCTCCTATAAAGCTTATCGGTCATTTCTTACTAATATTGTAGCATATTAATTAATATTATTTAGGAAGAAAATATTTTCATTTACTGACATTTCAATTAGTTGCATAATGTTATTATGAGTTTTTAACTACTTAACTGTGGAGATTTGCCATGAGCAAAGGCCTAACAACGCAACAAAAAGCACTTCAGATCAATTTAGACACTACAATCTATGGCACATTCGCAGAAATTGGAGCTGGTCAAGAAGTCGCTGGAAACTTCTTTAAAGCAGGTGCTTCAAGTGGAACGGTTGCAAAGTCTATCTCTGCTTATGATATGGTCTTTAGTGACACAATTTACGGTAAAGAAAAGTCTGGAAGATATGTTTGTCATTCACGCTTAAACAAAATGATTAAATATGAGTACGACCTTGTCTTAGAAAGATTAACTGAATGTAGAGCAGATAGTAAGTTTTTTGCTTTTGCTAATACAGTTTCTGCTAGAAACTTTCACGGAACGAATGAGCCACACGGTTGGTGTGGGTTGCGCTTCCAAACAGAGCCTGGTGGAGCATTTAGCGATTTAGTAATCCACGCAAAGATGCATGATAATACAAACTTATTACAGCAAAAGGCTTTAGGGATTCTTGGTGTAAATATGGTTTATGCTAGTTACTTTGCTAGTCATGATATGACTGAGTTTATCGATATTATCATGGAAAACCTTTCTCGTAATAGAATTGAAGTGGATATGATTACAGCTCAAGGACCTGCGTTTAATAGTTTTGATGATCGTTTATTAAATCTTAAACTTCTAGAAAAAGGTATCACGGACGCTGTTCTTTTTAATAAGGACGGAGAAGTTTGTTTACCTAGTGATCAGTTATATAAAAAAAATATATTAGTTGCCCGTGGATCATATAGACCTCCTACATATGTAAATGTTGATCTAATGAAAGCGGGAACATGTTGTTTTGCTAAAGATGTAAGTGCAAAAGAAAAAGATATTGTAAGACTAGCAGAGATAACAATTTCAAACCTAACTTCTCAAGGTGGAATAGAACATGAAGACTTTTTAGCAAGAGTTGATTTATTGACCAGTATTAATCAAATGGTTGTGATCACAAATTTTGCTCAATACTTTAAGCTTTCAACATACCTTCAACGCTTTAAGCCACAAAATATAGCTGTCGTTTTAGGTGCTTATAACTTTATGCAAATATTTGATAATGACTATAACCAAGCTTCAGGACAAACCTTAGAGGCGCTAGGATTGCTTTTTAGACCTAATGTAAAAATCTATTTATATCCTTATAGAGAAGAGTCAGAAACTGATGAAATGATTATGCTATCTACTGTTAAAGTTTCTCCAGAAAATGAACATCTATTAAATTATGTCAAATCTACAGAACAAGTTAAAGATCTTGAGGGAATTGATGAAAGTATACTTCATATTTATTCGCGAAAAGTACTTAATATGATTGTTAATGATGAAGATGGTTGGGAGAAGTACGTTCCTAAAGAAATCTCAAAAACTATTAATGAAAAATGCTTATTTGGACACCCTTGTAACTTGAACTAATCTACACTTGCTGGGACTCTATCATTAAGTTCTCTTTTTGCTCTTTGTTTAATAATTAGCTTCTGATCTATAAAGGCATAGTTTGACTGTTCACTTTTGATCCATAATTCGAAGTTTTCATCAAGTGAGAGCTTCTGCTTTGAGTTTTCTTTAGTAAATACAACGAAGTCTTTTATTTTTCTTTCAAGATAATGATATGTTTTCTTATTCAAATAATGCTCTATGTTTTGATGTGTTAAAATTTCAAAACAAATGCTTAGTTTGATTTCTGTATCAAGGTCAACATGCTTCAGTCTAAATTTCTTAAGGCTTGGAATTTCCATTTTTATAGTTTGTGAACAGTGGTTATAGGCCTCTTTAAGAGTTCTTGTCTTTGATAACCAATTAGTGTCTTTTGTGAATTTAGTAATTGTTTTTGAAAAATTAGACTGAAGGTAAGCTTTTAACTTTTTTTTTCCTCAGTCCTTAATCTCTTGAAAGAGCTATCTAGCTTGGATACGAATTTCTTTTTGATACCATTTTTTAGATAAAGGTATTCATGTCCATTCAACTCAGTGTTATGC